>DAOOIT010000021.1 GCA_035384565.1 Planctomycetota bacterium
CCGCCCCGCTGGCGCCGGCAACGCAGCCCACGGGGATTCCTGGACAGGCTCCTAGGGGGGAGGAAATTGAGCAAGTATGGCTGGAAAGGCCGTGGAGCCGTCTGGATCGCCAAAGCGCCATACTTGCTCATCTCTCGGGGGCGGCAGAGGTGAGCGCGTATGGCGGAGCGTGTCTGGTTTCCAAGACTCGGGCGACGAGTGGGGGCGCGGGCGCCGGGATAAGGGGCATGCTGGAGGCATGGCGCGTTTTCGGGCCTCGGTCCGTCCCGCAGACCGCGGGAGCATGCGCTCGGGCTCCGCCCTGTCAGCCAGGGTGGACAACCCCTCCGCCGATCCTGCTCCACGCGCAGGCGAGCAGACGCCGAAGTATCTTGCAGTGTTGTACTTGCGGGCATGCGCCGTTCTTCGCCCGCTGCGCCGCAGGCCGGCACGAAACTTGCTCGGTGGATCTGTGGGTGGGTTTGTCAGGAGAGGAGCATGACCGAACGCCCCGTTACCGTCGCCTGCCTCGCCGCCGCGCTCGTGGCCTGGAGTGCGGGCGCTCGCGCCACCGTGCTCTACCAGCCCGTGGACCAGCAGATCACGGGCAACAGCACCATCGGCTCGTTCACCGCCTACTCGGGTGACCGCGTCTACATCGGCTTTACGATGGATTGGGCGACGGGCTCGGTGGGTAATAACGAGTTCTACGTGCTCTGGTTCGATTCGGACCCCAGCCAGAACATCGGCGTGAAGGGGAACGAGGATGGGTCGGGGACGAAGGATTTCTTCGTCCGCCACCAGAGCAGTGATGGCGGGGCCTACTGGCCGCAGGAGCTCACGATTCCGAACAACTCGCGGGTGGTGGGCCTCCTGGAGAAGACGGTCTCCGGCGCCGGCCAGCCTTACAACAGGTTCTACCTGTGGGTGAACCCCACGTCGCCCACCAACCCGCCGCCGGTCTACGCCGTCAACACCGCGGGCGACACGGTGATCAGCAGCCTGGGCAAGCGCGCGGCGAATAACAACGACACGGTGTACTTCCGGGACATCGTGGTGGCGACCACCTATGCCGAGGCATTGGGCTCGTGGACGGCGCCCCCGTACGTGCCGGTGGCCACCTTCTCGGCGGCCGACTTCAACGATCTGAACACAGGCGGGCTGCGCAACCAGATGGGCGGCACCGGCTTCAGTGGCGCGTGGTACGGCAGCGTGGACCCGCAGGTGCAGGCCGGCGACCTGACCTCGGCCCTCTACGCCAAGGCGCAGGCGGGCACCGCGCGCAGCCTCATCGGCGGCGCGAATCCGCGGCACGAGTATCGCGCGCTGCCCTCCCCCATTGACGGCGAGATCTGGTTCTCGTGTCTCCTGCGCAACACCGCCTCAAACGGGCGGGTGGGCCTGACCTTCAACCCGCCGGGGGGCAACCCCTTCGACGGGCAAGGCACGGCTTTCTTCGAGCTGCGGGGCACCAGCCTGGCCTACGACTTCGGCACGGGCACGACCACGCTCCTCCCCAACATGGCCACCCTGGGGCAGACGACCCTGGTGGTGGGCCAGATCCTCCTCAACTACTTCGGCGTCAACGACGCGATCACCCTGTGGCTGAACCCGAACGTGCTCGACGGCACGACGCTGAACGATGTGGCTGCCCTGGTGCAGGTGGGCAACGATTTCGCCGACGTCATCGGCCACCTGGGCGTGTTCCTCCAGACCACGGGCAGCGGCTTCGACGCGCTCTACCTCAGCAATCGCGGCACCAGCGCCGCCTTCTTCGATGTGACCGGGGTGCAGTACTTCGCCATTCCCGAGCCGTCCACGCTCGCGCTGGCCGGGGCCGGCCTGCTGGCCCTCAGGCGGCGCCGGCGGCGCGCGGCCTGATTCCCCCGCACTGGTTGCTTCCAGCGCCCTGCCCCTGTAAGATGGTCCGGGCAGGCGTTCCCACGCCTCCAGAGCCATCCACCCATCGGGGCGGACCATGAAGCGCGCGTGGAAGTGGCTGCGGCGCACCCTCGTCACCGCGGCGTTCGGCACGGCGGCCTGCCTGGCCGTCTGGGTGGCCGTGGTGCCCCGCCTGGTGCAGCGGCTGGCCGCCGAGCAACTGGCGGGAATGGGGCTGCGGGGCGCGGCCCTCCAGATCCGCGGGCTGTCGCTGCGCCACGTGCAACTGGCCAACGTGGCCGCGGGCGAGGACGAGCGCCTGCGGGTGGGCGCCGTGGGCATCGGCTTCACCCTCGGCGGGCTCCTGGGTGGCCGCCTGCGGGTGATCGAGCTGACCGGGCTGGAGACCGAAATCCGTCTCCGGGGCGGGACGCTCGACCTCGGCCCGCTCGCCGACCTGGGCGGGGATGGGGGCGGCGGGAGCGAGAACCCCTTCGACGAGGTCCGGCTCCGCTCGTCCGCCATCCTTCTCGACCTGGAGGGCCGGCGCCTGCGAATCCCCGTCGAGGGCACGGCCACGGACGCCGGCGCCGGCAAGCTGCGCCTGGACCTGCGGGTGGACGCCGAGGGCTGCGCCGCCACTCTCCAGGGCGTGGTGGACGGGGTCACGAACGATCTCGATCTCGCGTTGGGTGCCCAGGTGCGCGAGGTCGCCGCACTCGCGGCCGCTCTGCCTCCGCAGTGGGGCGCGCCCCCCGTGAAGGCCACTGGTTCGGCGAGCATCGAGGTCTCGTGCTCTCAGCGGAAGGGGCAGTTGACCCTGCGGGCCGGCCTGAAGACCGCCGGCCTCCGGCTCGCGGGCGAGGTGGGCGGGCGGCGTTTCTCAGCCGACGTGGGCCTTTCGGCCAGAGCCACCGTGGCCGATGGGCGCGTGGAGGGGTTCTGGTGCCGAGTGGACAATGACGGCGTTTCTGTGGACGGCTTGCCCCTCATCGGCGGCCTGCATCTGGTCGCCTCGTTGCAGGGCGGCGCGCTCACCGTGCCCAGCGCGTCGGTGAGAGGCCGCGGGTGGTCGCTCGAGCTGGACATGTGCGGCGCCACGGGGGTGCTGGAGGCCCTCGCGGGCAAGGCGACGCCGATCACCATCCATCTGCCCTGGTGGCGCGGTTCGATCGAGCCGCAGCAGCTCTGCACCGACGCGGGCCCGTTGGCAAGCTGGCTTCGGGCCGTCCCGCCTCAGCCCGTGGATGTGATGGGGCAGAAGACCGTTGTCACCCTCGCGCCCGGCGCAAGGGAGGCGGGGACCGCCTGGACCTGGCAGGTGCAGGCGCCCGACGTCGTCGTCTCGTGGGGTGACGCGGATCTCCAGTTTGCCCTTCCGCGGGCCACGCTCCAGGGCGTGGCCGTGAAGCTCCGCTTGGCGGCGGAGGCGAGTGCCAAGGCCGTCCAGGCTCAGGTGCTGCCCGGCTCGCGGGTCTCGTGCGCCGCCGCCTCGGGTTCGTTCGGCGGTCTTACGCTCGCCGTGCCAAGGGGCGAAGGGGCCGGCGTCGAGGTGTCGGTGGGCCAGCAGAAGGGCGAGCTGTGGGCCGCGCTCGGGGATGCGACGCCGGCGTGGGGCGTGCGCGTGCCCGAGCTGGCGGTGGCGGTCCTCGGTGCGCGTGCCGAGGGGCCGATGGGGCTGGTGGCGACGGGGATCGCCGCGAGCGGGCAGCTCGCGCTGGAGGCCGGCCCCGAGAGGGCCGCTGTCTCGCTCCGCCCTGGCTCGGGCCTCACGGTGAGCGCCGCCAGGCTGCCCGCGGCGGGGGCCGAGGCCACCGGGTTCGAACTGCACGTCGGCGAGCGGGAGGCTCAGGTCTCCGCTTCGCTGACGGATGCGGAACCGGCCTGGGACGCGCAGGCGCCCGACCTGCGGCTGGGCCTCGGGCGGGCGAAGGCGGAACTGCCCGGCGGCGTGGCCGCCGACGGCGTGGCGGTCTACGCTCAGCTTGGCGTGCGGGCCAACCCCCGCGAGGCGATCGTCGCGGTCGCCGGCGGTTCCGACCTCATCGTTGGCTCGCTGAAGCTCCCCTGGCTCGACATCCGCAAGGCCGCTGCGGGGCCGCTCGTGGGCATCGAGCTGGGCGCGAAGGGTCTGGAGGCCAAGATGCCCCTGCACGGCGAGAGGCCCGCCTGGTCGCTCGACGTGCCCGAGTTCGTCGTGAAGCAGGCCGAAGCTGACCTCGTGCTGCCGAACGGCGCGGGCAGGGTGGAGGGCTGCCGGGGGGAACTGAGACTGGGCGCAGTGGCGGGCCCGGCGCAGCTCAGGGTGGCGCTCCTGAGGGGCTGCTTCGTAGGCTTCCAGGCCGTGGAGGCGGCCGTGGGCGGCGACGTGCTGCGGGTGGGCCCGAATGGGCTTGAGCTGGCGCCCGGCAAGTCCTTCGGCACCCTCGACCTGGCCGGCGGGCAACCTGTGTCCGCGAGCGCCATCCTCGAGCTGCAATCGGGTCGGCCGCTGGCGGCCATGCTGGGACAGGAGGTAAGTGCAACTCTCGGGGCCGTGAGCGCGGATGCGTGCGCCGCCTGGTCGGCGGCCAAGGGCGGAGAGGTGCTCGGCAAGCTGTCGGCGACGGGGGTGGAGGCAGCCGTCGAGCGCAAGCTCGGGGACTCCGTGCTCAAGGCGCGGGTGCCGAGTGCGGAGGCCCGCGTGGACGCGCGGGCCGATTTCTCCGCTGGCCGCGGCCACGAGAGGCCGCTCTCGCTTGGGTTCGCGTTCGCCACGAAGGCCGGCAGCGCCCCTGTGACGGTCAGCTTCTCGGGCGCCGACATCGTGGTGGGCAGAGGCAGAGTCACAGGCTCGGTGGGTCTGGGTGATCCGCGGCCCCCTGCGGTGGAGGTCATGGCTTTCCTCGACGGGGCTTCGGTCCGCCACAAGGCGTCGGGGCTGTCCATCGAGGGCCTTTCCGCGAGCATGCCGCTCTCGTGGGGCGGCGCCAGGCCCGCCCTGGGCAGCTTCTACGCGGGCGCCCTCGGGGCCGCCGGCGCGAGCGTGCGAGCCGTCAGCGGCACCGTGGGCCTGGCGGACATGCGGGCGGAATTCACGGCGGCGTGCGAGCCGCTGAAGGGGGCGAAGCTGAGCGTGGAGGGCTCGCTCGATGCCTCGCAGGGCGAGCCGCGCGGCACCGCCCGCCTGTCGTTGCCGCTGTTCAGGCTGGAGGACGAGCACGAGCTGGGCCGCCGCGTGCCGGCGCTCCATGGGCTGCTGGCGACCGGCACGTTCGGGGTCGAGGGCTTTGCTCGCCTCGCGGACGGTCAGGTGCGCCCCACCCTCACCCTCACCGTGCTGGACGGGGTCCTCAAGAGCAGGGAGTGGGACATGGAGGCGGAGGGCGTGTTCGCGACGGTGCGTCTCAGCAGCCTGGCGCCGCTGCTCACGCCGCGCAAGGAGCTTCAGATCGCGCTTGTCCAGCGGGCGAAGATGGGCGCGCTGGAGGTCGAGCACGGCACCGTGGCCTTCCGCCTCGAGCCGGCGGGGCCTGCCGGGGCGCCCAGCCACTTCGCCGCCGTCATCCAGCGGGCCGACTGGGGCTGGTGCGGCGGGCGGCTCTACGTGGAGGATTTCTCGTTCGACCCTCAGGCCGCGGAACACCGGTTCACGCTGCACGCGGCGGACCTCAAGCTCGAGGCGCTCACGGCCCTCATCCCCGACCGGCAGGTGACGGGCGTGGGCACCCTGAGCGGCATGCTGCCCGTGCGCATCGCGGGGTGGCCCAACATCCGCTTCGGCAGCGGCCATCTGCACTCGCTGCCCAACCAGCGCGGCTGGCTCCGCATCCAGGACCTCGGGCCGCTGGAGTCCACCATCGCCGCCGTGGCCGAGGCCAGCGTGCCGGACTTCTTGCCCGCGCACGTGCGCGCCGAGGGCCGCGAACAGCTTCGCGAGAGCATGCTCACGGCCCTGAGAGAATTTGAATACGATGAGCTGAAACTCGACTTCATAGATAGGGGGGAGGAGACGCTCGCTCGGCTCACCACGAGCGGGCGCGGGCGCCACCCCGACCGCTGGGGCCTCCGCTACCCCATCGGCGGCATCGAGTTGAACTTCATCGGCCTTGACAAGGAACTGCTGAACCATATACTCAGGTTCAGACCCACCGACTGAACAGGCCCGCTTCCCGGGCAGGAAGGAGACCCCGCCATGATTCGCTGGCTCTTCGCCGGACTGGTGGCCGCGGCCCTGCTCGCGCCCGCCTGCACGCGCCACACGGTGAAGCTCGACCCCATCGAGATCAAGCCCATCCACATCACGATGGACATCAACATCAAGGTCCAGAAACAGATCGAGAACGACTTCTCCTTCATGAACGAGGCGAAGTGACTCAGGCAGGAGGTTTCCGCATGAAGACGCGACTGGGCATCCCCGGGCTGGCCGTGTTCGTGGCGGCGTGTGTGGCGTTTCCCGCGGCGGCGCTGGCCCGCAGCAAGGGCGAGGTGCTCGACAGCATCAAGGCCCGCTACCCCGCGCTGCTCAAGCTCCTGGCCGACAAGCGGGTCGGCGAGACCGCCCAGGGCCTCATCGAGGCCGTGAAGAGCGCCTCGCTCCAGGACAAGGTCGAGGCCAAGGGCCAGACGATCACCCTCGCGCAGTTCATCCAGGACGAGAACAACGACCGCACCGAGTACTTCGGCATCGCGGCCCGCGAGACCAAGACCACGCCCGAGATCGTCGCTAGGAACTTCGGCCGCGTGCGCGAATCGAAGCTCAACAAGGGCGAGTTCTGGAAGGGCGACGACGGCAAGTGGGAGCAGAAGAAATAGGGGTTCGGGGATTGGTGTTCGGTGTTGGGGTACGGAACAGGAGATGCCCTGCCGCCTGATCCTGGCTGCTGGTCTCCTCTCACGTATCCCGCATTACGCATCACGAAGGGCCCCACGTGCTCTCCATCCCCCGCAGTCCCGCGCCTGACTTCGGCCGCTTCCTCAAGGTCGTCACCCGGAACGGCGAGCCGGACCGGGTGCCCTTCGTCGAGCTGGGCGTGGACGCCGAGGTGATGGCGGCCGTGCTGGGCGAGCCGGCCGCCCCGGCCGAGGCCCAGGTGCGCTTCTGGCACGCACTCGGCTACGACTACGCGAGCCTCAAGGCCAACATCCCCTGGACCCGCCGCCGCGACACGGCGCCCGACACGGCCGATCTGCCCCACGCCCAGCGCGACTGGGTGAACGCGCACTCCGCCCTCATCGCGTCGCGGGCCGACTTCGAGCGCTTCCGCTGGCCCCGCCCGCACGAGGTGGACTACCGCGACATCGAGACCGCCATCCGCGTGGCGCCCGAGGGCCTGGGCATCGTGGGGCGCGTCTCGGGCGTGCTCGAGAACGCCATGTTCACCCTCGGCTTCGAGGGGCTGTCGTACCTGCTCGCCGACGACCCCGCCCTGGTGCGCGACACGGCCGATGCCGTGGGCGCGCTCATCCTCAACGTCGTCGAAACCCTGGCCTCGATGGACGGCGTGGGGGCGATCTTCTTCGGCGAGGACATGGGCTTCAAGACCGCCAGCATGCTCTCGCCCGCGGCGATGCGCGAGTTCATCTTCCCCTGGCACCGCCGCATCGTGGCCGCCGCGCACGCCCGCGGCAAGCCGATCCTGCTCCATTCGTGCGGCAACCTGCGGACGCTCATGGACGACATCCTGGCCACGGGCTGGGACGCCAAGCACTCGTTCGAGGATGTGATTCAGCCGATCACCAAGGCCAAGGCGCTCTACGGCCACCGCATCGCGGTGCTGGGCGGGATCGACATGGACCTGCTCAGCCGCGGCAGCGAGGCGGCCGTGCGGCGCCGGGTGCGCGAGGTGATTCGCGCGTGCGCCCCGGGCGGCGGCTTCGCCCTCGGCTCGGGCAACACCGTGGCCAACTACGTGCCCCTGGGCAACTACCTGGCCATGCTCGACGAGGGCTGGCGGCGGGGGCGGTACCCCATTGGGGCCTGAGGCGGGCACACCCCCCCCCGCGGCGAGGCGGCGGGCGAATGGACACGATGGCCGGAATGGACGGGGAAAGGGGCCCTTCGACTAGCCGTCCATTCGGCCTATTGTGTCCATCCTGTTCCTGTCCGGCCGCCTGACTATGCGCGTTTCCGGCAGCGATAGGTGAGGCATCCGGCCGCCAGTGCCAGGTCGCCGAGCGCGGCCGCGGCGCGCATCGCCGGGTCGCGGCGGAGGGGCGCGGCGGCGAGCTTGAGCGGCGCGAGGCACAGGCGCTTCAGGTGGGCGGGGGCGCCGCGGCGGCCCTCGTGCTTGAGGCGAAAGTGCGCCTCGCCCCTCCCCCGCTGCCAGCTCTGGCGCAGGAAGGACCCGAGCCCGTAGTCGCGCAGGTGAAGCACCGCCACCGGCACATAGAGCAGCCGCCCGCCGCGCTGGGTGAGGCGCCGCTTCAGGTCGGCGTCCTCGCCCCACACGAGGGGGGGAAAGCCCTCGTCGAAGCCGCCCACCTCGAGGAGCGCGGCGCGGCGGTACGACATGTTGTTCGTGCCGCCGGCCGGGCACTCGAAGCCGCCGAGCGCCTCCTCGTCGCCGGCGCCGTAGACGCAACGGGCCACGTGGGCCTCGAGCCGCGCGACGGCGCGGGCGCGCAACGCGTCGGGCGGCGCCACGAGCCGCCCGCCCACGCCCACGACCTCGGGGTGGCGGGCGTAGCCGTCGGCCAGGCGTTCCAGCCAGTCGGGGGGGACGAGGCAATCGTCGTCCGTGAAGGCCACCACCTCGCCCGTGGCCTGGGCGATGCCGCGGTTGCGGGCGGCGGCGACGCCGCGGTTGGGCTGGCGAATGTAGCGCACGCCGCGCCGCTGCCCCAGCTCGGCGCCGAGGGTCTCGGTGCCGTCGGTCGAGCCGTCGTCCACGAGGATCAGCTCGAAGCGGTCGGGGGGCAGGGTCTGGGCGAGGGTGGCTTCGACGACCCGCTCGAGGAGCGCTGCGCGATTGTGGGTGGCGATGACGATGGAGAGCTTCACGAGGCCGTCTCTCCCTCGCGGGCGCCGCGGCAGCTACTCCAGCAGCTCGCCGCGGATGGTGACGGCGGCGCGGACGATGGCCTGCTTGTCCTGGTCGTAGAGCAGGTAGACCTTGAGCCAGCGGGTCACGAGGTGCGAGTGGGTGGGCAGCGTGTCCACCGTGCCCTCGAGCACGAGCTGCCGCGCCTCGCGGTGGTATGCCGCGGGCGCGAAGACGACCTTGTGGAGGGGAGGCACGTGCTTGTACTGCTCCATCGGCTTCTTCGCCCAGCGCGAGAGTTCGCGCGCACGGTCGGCGGTGAGGAGCGGGGCGATGCCGGGGCGTTTCGCCGCCCAGTCCGCGAGGGCCTTGGCCGTCTCCTCCGCGAATTCGCCGGGCTTGCACGGCGAGCCGCCGTCGAAGCCGGGGATCGGCTCCATCTCGGGCACCAGGGCCATGGGAATGGCCGGCGCGGGCGACGTGATGGCCTTGAGCCGCGCACAGCCGCCGACGACCAGCGCGGCCAGGGCGAACGCCAGGGGCAGTTGCTTCACGACGGCTTGCCTCCTCACGGCACCAGCAGGAACCGCAGCGCCCAGAAGCACGCCAGGATCACGTTGAGCACCACGGCCATGCCGAACAGCCCCGGGCCGCCGCCTTTGGCCACCAGGCGCGCGAGGCCCGCCAGGCCCGCGAGGGCCGAGGCGCCCAGCGCCGCCACGCGGTAGCGCGCCAGCGGCATCTCCCACAGGGGCGGCGTGCCGTCCTCCGGCTCCTGCATCAGCACGTAGAGCGTGGCCGCGGCCGCGATGGCGAAGCACACCCACACGAAGCCTTCGGCCACGGGCAGCGCGCGGGACTCGTTCGTCTTGTTCACCGAGGGGGCCCTTTCCGCCGCGGCTCGCGGCGCTCCCTATCATATCGGAACCCCGCCGGCTGTCAAACAGGCCAAGCCCTGGACGGCTGGATGAATGGATGGATGAGCGGCCGACTTGCCCCGACACCCATCCACCCATCCAGTCATCCCCGCTCTTGTGCGACTCTCTCCACCGCCTCGATCACGGCGGCCGCGATGTACTCGTTCAGGTCGTCGGTCATCCGGGGGTGCAGCGCGACGCAGAGGATGCGGCCGCCGAGCTCCTCGGCGCGCGGCAGCACCTGGCCCGCCGTCCGCTCGCGGATGAACGGGTGCGACAGGTAGGTGGGCGGGTTGGCCACCACGGCGCCGACGCCGTAGTCCTGCTCGAGCAGGGCCATCAGCCGGTCGCGCTTCGGCCCGGCCCACTCGCGCGGCACGAGGAGGGTGTAAAGGTAGAAGGTGTGCTCGCAGCCGGGCGGCTCGAGCGGCAGCGTGAGCTCGGGCACGCCGTCGAGCAGCCGCGAGCGCGCGAGGGCCAGTTCGCGGCGGCGGGCGATCATCGCGTCGAGGCGGCGAAGCTGCACGAGGCCCACGGCGGCCTGGGGCTTGGTGAGCTTGAAGCTCGAGCCCCAGCCTTCGCCGCCCCATTGGCGCAGCGCGCGCAGGCGGTCGGCCAGGGCCGCGTCGTCGGTGGTCACCATGCCGCCCTCGCCCAGGGTGGTCATGAGCTTCATCGTGTGGAAGCTGAAGACCGTGCACCAGCCCTTCTTGCCGATGCGGGTGCCCCGGTAGCCTCCGCCGCAGGCGCGCGCGGCGTCGCCGATCACCTTGGGCGGGCCGTGCTTGGGGTGCGGGTGGCGCTCGGCCACGGCCAGCAGCGCGTCCATGTCGGCCGACAGGCCGTTCATGTGCGTGGGCAGGATGGCGCGGGTGCGCGGGGTGATGCGCCGCTCGACGTCGGCCGGGTCGGCGCAGAGGGTGCGCTCGTCGGCGTCGCAGAACACCACGCGGCCGCCCTGGCCCAGGACGGCGAGGGCGGAGGCCCGGAAGTTCACGGCCGGCACGATCACCTCGTCGCCCGGCTCGAGGTCGAGGCATCGCACGGCCAGGTCGAGGCCCACGCTCGCCGTCGAGAGCGACACGGCGAACTGCGTCCCCACGTGGCGGGCGAACGCCTCCTCGAAGTCGGTGATCTCCTGGGTGATGAAGCCGAAGCCCACGTTGGGGTCCATCGAGTCGCGGATGGCCTTCACCGCGGCCTCGATCTCCTCCTCCGTGTACCAGCCTCCGAGCTGCGGCTCGCCCTTCCAGGCCACGGCCGGCTTGCCGCGGCTCAGGAGTTCCCGTCTGCGATCAGGTGTGATCATCGCGGTGCTCCAGAGAGGTGTGTTGATGAGAATACGCGCGGAAAGGCCCGCATGCAACCGCCAGACCCCATTTGCGTTCGGCGCCCGCTCGGGCTATCATCGCAGCAACCCATTCGCCAAGGAGGTCCCCATGCGAAGAGTGGCAGCGATGGACGGGCGCGGCCAGTTCTCGGTCATCGAAGAGGCCATTCCCGACCCGAAGCCGGGGCAGGTGCTCATCGAGGTCGCCGCCTCGCTCGTCAGCCCGGGCACCGAGCTGGGCGGCGTGCCGGCCCGGCGGAAGAACCCCAGCGACTCCCCGCCGCGGCCCTTCGGCTACCAGAACGCGGGCGTGGTGATCCGGCTGGGCGAGGGGGTCACGCGGTTCCGCGTGGGCGACCGCGTGGCGACCATGGGCGGCGGCTACGCGCTGCACGCCAGCCACTCGGTGGCGCCGGTGAACCTCACGGTGCCCATCCCCGAGGGCGTGTCGTTCGAGGAGGCCGCCTTCTGCCACCTGGCCGCCACCGCGCTCCACTGCCTCCGCCGCGCCGAGCCGCAGTTCGGCGAGAACTTCGCCGTCAGCGGCCTCGGCCTCGTGGGCCTCCTGTGCGTGCAATTCGCGAAGCTCAGCGGCACACACGTGGCCGGCCTCGACCGCTTCCCCAAGCGGCTGGCCCTCGCGCGGGCGACGGGGGCCGACGCCGCCTTCAATGTGGCCGAGGCCGACCCCGTGCCGCGCGTGCGGGAGTTCTGCCGCGGCCACGGCCTCGACTGCGGGATCCTCGCCTTCGGCGGCGAGGCGACCGAGGCGGCGAGGCAGCTCTACGAGATGATGCTGCCCGCGCCCGACGGCCATCGCTGGGGCCGCCTCGTCGCCGTGGGCGGCGCCCGCGTCACCCTCGGCCTCGCCGCCGACCTGGGGAACGTGGACATCCGTTCCTCCGCCCGCCCCGGCCCCGGCTACCACGACGACGCCTGGGAACACGGCGCCGACTACCCGCCCGTCTTCGTGCCCTGGACCACCCAGCGGAACCTCGAGGAGAGCCTGCGCGCCATCGCCGAGGGCGCGCTGCGCGTCAAGCCGCTCATCACCGACGTCGTGCCCCTCGCCCAGGCCCCCGCCGCCTGCGAGAAGCTCGTCTCCTCGCCCGGCGAGGCCATCGGCGTCATCCTGAAGCCGTGAGGCGTGACGCGTGATGCGTGATAGGGCAAAGAGCTATCTGGCCGCTGCGCTCCTGGCGTGCTGCGCCGCCCTCCCCGCCCTCGCGGCCGAGCCCGTGAAGATCATCTTCGACACCGACATGGACAGCGATTGCGACGACGCGGCGGCGCTGGCCCTGCTCCACGCGCTCGCCGACAACGGCGAGGCCGAAATCCTCGCGACGATGTGCTCGGCCACCCACCCGTTCTCGGCCCCCTGCACCGACGCCATCAACACCTACTATGGCCGGCCCAACCTGCCCATCGGCGTGCCCAAGGGCCCCCCCGCGCACAAGCCCCAGTCGCGCTACGCCCAACGCATCGCCGAGGAGTTCCCCAACGACGTGCCCCGCGGCGACGCCACGCCCGATGCCACCCGGCTCTACCGCCAGCTCCTCGCCGCCCAGCCCGACCAGAGCGTGGTGATCGTGACCGTGGGCGACGTGACGAACCTGCGCCACCTCGTCGAATCGCCGCCCGACGCGTTCTCGCCCCTCCCCGGCCGCGACCTCGCCGCGCGCAAGGTGAAGCACTGGGTCTGCATGGGCAGCCGCTACCCGGCCGACCTCGACCCCGGGCGCTGGGGCAACTTCAAGCCGGACCCCGAATCCACCGTGCGCGCCATCGCCGCCTGGCCCACGCTCATCACGTTCACGGGCGGCGGCGAATTCGCCGACTCGCTGGCCACGGGCAAGCGCCTGGCCGAGCTGCCGAGGGACAACCCCGTGCGCCGCGTCTACGAGCTGTACTTCGGGGGCGAGGTGAAGAACCGCCACAGCGCCGACCCCATCGCGGTGCTCGTGGCCGTGCGCGGCACGGGCGCGCCGTGGAAGCTCGTGACCGAAGGCCACAATCACATCTTCCCCAACGGCACGCATGAGTGGCGCGAGGCCCCGAACAATCCCCTCCACCAGTACATCGCCGCCCTGGCCGAGGGCTTCGAGGCGCGCAAAGTGGCGGCTGAGATGGAGGCGCTGATGGTCAGGCCACGGCCCCGCTGACACGCGGCGACCGCGCCGCGGCGGGCCTCAGTCCGCCTCCTCATGCGCCGCGTAGAAGGCAGGGTCCTCGGCCCGGATGCGCTCGACGTCGGCCGGGTCGAGGCCCTCGCGCCACTTGTAGTTCGCGCTCTTCAGGTCGCGCGGCACCGCCTGCTCGAAGGCGGGGGTCCACGTCAGGCCGCAGTGGCCGATGATCCGGCGCAGCGTGGCGACGGGCTCGGCGCAGAGCTGGCCGTAGCGGACCGAGAGGAAACGGCTGCCGAGGAGCGCCCCGTGGTGCTCGATGGCCTGGGTCGTCACGCGGTACTGGCGGCCGGCCACGAGGGGCCAGGGCACGTCGCCCATCTGCCGCCACCCGGGGATGTGCATCCCGTACCATTTGCGGCTGCGGTGCATGCGCTTGGAGCGGCGCACCAGGGTCGAGTTCACCACGGCCCGCCAGTCGCGCAGGATGTGCACGAAGATCGCGTCGGGGAAGACGGCGTTGAGCCAGCCCATGCGGAGCGAGAAGCGCGGGTACTTGGCCACGAAGCGCGGCACGCCGCGCAGCCGCAGCACGGTGGCCGTGAGCCGGCGGTGCCAGGCGATGGCCTCGGGGGTGGCGTGCTCGGGCCCCATGCAGTCGTCGTCGGTCGTCCAGAAGCGGTCCCACACCACCTGGGCCTCGCGCGGCTTGCGCGGCAGGCCCAGACGCGTCAGCGTCCACGCGATCCGCGGGCAGCGGGGCCAGCGGCAGTTCCCCAGGTCCAGATACCCCAGCTCCGGGTGGTTGCTCATGATTTCGTAGAGCAGCGTGGTGCCGCTGCGGTGGGGCGCTACGATGAAGATCGGGCGGTCAACCTCGCAGGTCACAGGCTCAGCCTCCGATGGCTCGTGGGGCGGGCGGGGCGCTTCGCGGGCGGGTCTCGGGGCCTGCCGGCGTGGGGGGATTGTACACGATAGGTTTCCCCCGTTTCAAGTCGCCGCGAGAGGCGGGGGGTGGACCGGAATTGTCGGCAGGGTTGTTCTCTGCGACGCCTGAAGGACTCGCCTGGGATGGCCCAGGGCAAAGCCTTGATCTCTGCCCACATCCTCGGTGCCAGTAGCCCGCGAACGCGGGCGACCGGGCCGTAGCCCAGGGCGACCGAAGGAAGCCCTGGGACCGGGCGTCCCCGCCCGTCCAAGCCCCCGAAGGGGGCGTTTCACGCCCCTTGAATCGCCCCCCTTCGGGGGCTCTACGCTGCGGGGCGTTTTCCCAGGGCTCCCTTCGGTCGCCCTGGGCTACGCCCAAACGCCCCCTTCGGGGGCTGAAGCAGGCTATCGAGAACAGGTGGGCAAGGGTAAGGGCGTTGGCCTGGTTTTCCCATTTCGCTTCTTCGGAGCTCCCGCAGCCACCTGCAATTCCGGCCCGCACCCCGAGAGGCGCCCGTGCGCCGACCGCCGGGCCTTTACCGCGTGGGGCCGATCTGCTATTCTCTGGGGCCGCCGGCGGCGGTGGCCGGCGGCGGGGAGCGCCGGCGGAGGGCCGGAGGCCGGCCAGTCATGCACGGGGAGGGGGCGGGGGAAGCCCGTGCGGGACCGAGCCCTCACAGTGCGCTCGCTGAGCGTCGGGCTGGCTGCGGCCGTGGCGCTGGGCCTTGGCGCGCCGTACGTCGAGCTGGCGCTCCGCGGCCAGGCCATGGCGGCCAACTACTACCCCGTGGGCCTGGGGATCGTGTTCCTCGCCGTGGTGCTGGGCGTCAACGTGGCGCTCAAGGCGCTGCGGCGCTCGTGGGCGCTGGGCGAGGGCGAGCTGGCCCTCGTGTTCGCGATGGCCGCCGTGGCGGCGACGCTGCCCACGCAGGGCACGGCGGGCTACCTGTTGAGCGCGATCAGCGGCCCCCACTACTTCGCCAGCCCCGAGAACCGCTGGGCCGACGTGTTGCTGCCGCACCTGCGGCGCTGGGCGGTGGTGGACGATGCGCCGGCGCTGCGCTGGTTCTACGAGGGGCTGCCGCGGGGCGAGAGCGTGCCGTGGGGCGCGTGGGCCGTGCCGCTGGCGTGGTGGGGGGCCTTCGTGGGCGCCGGGCTGTTCGCCTGTCTGTGCCTGGTTTCAATCTTCCGCCGCCAGTGGGTGGAGCACGAGCGTCTGGCCTACCCGCTCGCGGCGATGACCCTCGAGCTCGTCCGCGGCGCCGGCGAGCGCCCGCTCGCGCCCCGCGTCGCGCGCTCGGGCCTCTTCTGGGCGGGCTTCGCGGTGCCGTTCGCGCTGCTGGGCTGGAACACGCTGGGCTACTTCGCGCCGGGCCTGCCGCCGATCCCCGGCGAGCTGCCGCCGCTGGCCCTGGCCCCCGGCTTTCCGCCGCTGCCCCTGGTCTTCTACTGGCCCATGCTGTGCGTTGCGTTCTTCCTGCGGCGCGAGGTGTCGCTGAGCCTCTGGGTGTTCGTGGTGCTGGGCGTGCTCGAGGAGGGGGCGTTCGCGCGTCTGGGCTACTCGGTGCGCAGCGCGGCGGGGGTGAAGTACCTCGACGCCGCCGAGCCGGCCCTGGCCTGGCAGAGCTACGGCGCGATGGCGGCCCTGGTGGCCACGTGCGTGTGGGTGGGCCGCCGTCACCTGGCCGCCGTGTTGCGCCAGGCGCTCTGGCCTGGCCGCAGGCAGCAATCCGCTGCCCGGAATCCGCAAGCCGCAATGGACCCAGACGATCTCCTTTCCCCCCGCACGGCGGTGGTGGGCTTGGTGGCGGCCGTGGCGTTCATGGCCGCCTGGCTGGTGCGCCTGGGCCTGGGGCCGGGCACGGCGCTGTTGTTCCTGTTCGCGGCGTTCGTGGGGTTCGTGGGCATCTCGCGGCTCGTGGTGGAGGGCGGGCTGGTGTTCATCCGCCCAGCCCTCACACCGCAGTCGGCCACGGCCGCGCTGCTGGGCAACTCGGCCCTGGGCGCCACGCAACTGGCGGCGCTGGGCCTCTCGATGGCCTGGGTGGCCGACCCGATCAACGCCTTCATGCCCGCCGCGGCCAACGCGGCGCGGGTGGGGCGCTGGGGCCGCGCGAGCGGCCGCCAGATCGCCGCCGCCATGGGCCTCGCGGCCGGCGTCGCCCTGCTGGCCACGGTGCCCTTCACGCTCTAGCTGTGCTACCAGCGCGGGGCCTACACGACGGGCACGTGGCTCTTCCGGGTCGCGCCGCGCCTGCCCTATGAGTTCGCGGTGGACGCGATTCGCTCGCGGCCGGGCCTCGAGTGGCCCAAGCTGGCCTGGGGCGCCGTGGGCGGGGCCGAGATGCTCGTGCTCACGGCGCTCTACCACCGCCTGAGCTGGTGGCCCCTGCACCCGCTGGGCCTCGTGGCGGGCGTGGTGTTCCAGGTGCGGTGGAGCTTTCTGCCGCTGTTCGCGGGCTGGCTGTGCAAGGAGGCGGTGCTGCGTCTCGGCGGCCTGGCCGCCTTCGACCGGGCCAAGCCGTTCTTCCTCGGGACGATGGCCGGCTGGTTCGCGGGGGCCGGCCTGTCGGCGCTCGTGGATGCGATCTGGTTCTTCGGCCACGGGCATGCGATTTATGGGCATTGAGCGGGAAACTCCCGCGGGTTCGCAACCCGCGGGAGGCTGCTGGGCGCCCGAGCGTGGTTCCGGCCACTGCAACCTGGTTCGCGGCCGGAGTAGTGAGCTGCAAAGTTACATACGCCCCCGGGGCGCGCAGAAGTGGTAGAGTCTGGCGAGTCTGTGCGAGACTGAGCCGGACGGTCGAGAATCGGCGATTCTCGAGTCCGGAGGGCGGCGAGTGTGGGTTTCTCCGAGCCGGATGGCCGAGAATGGCCAAACGGGGAGCCGGGTGGAACCGAATCGAGAGCGCGGCGTCTAACATCCAGTGCAATTGTGGCCCTCTCACGCGGGAAGGAGTCCTCTGATGAAGTGGCTTGCCTGGCTTCTGGCGTTCGCGGTGTGCGTGCCGACGCTCTTCGCCGCCGAGGCGACGGTGCCCGTGACCAAGGTGACCGCCTTCAGTTCGGGCGTGGCCTACTTCGAGCACAACGGCAAGGTGACAGGGAACGCCGACGTGTCGCTGAAGTTCAAGACCGACGGCATGAGCGACATGCTCAAGTCATTGGTAGTGCTCGACTTGGGCGACGGGACGGTGAGCAGCGTGAACTACGCCTCCAGCGAGCCGCTCACGCGCGCCCTGAAGAGCTTCGGCATAGACATTTCGGCCGCGCCCACCCTCGGCCAGCTCCTTCAGCAGGTGCGCGGGGCCGAAGTGGCCATCGCAGCCCCCGAGAAGATCTCGGGCAAGATCCTCGGCGTCGAGGTCAAGACCCGCCATATCCAACCCTCCAACACGATCATCCAGGAGGAACTTCTGAGCCTGCTGACCCCCGAAGGGATGAAGACCATTCCGCTCGAAAGCGTTCGCAGCATTGCACTTACGAACGAGAAGCTGAACTCCGAGCTGAACAAGGCCCTCGCCCTCCTCGTCGAGAGCCGCGACACCGAGAGCAAGAGTGTGCAGATCAACTTCGTCGGCCAGGGCGAGCGACCCGTCCGCATCGGTTACATCACCGAGGCCCCCGTGTGGAAGACCAGCTATCGCCTGGTCTTGAGCGACGAGAAGAAGGAGGAAGCGACGCTCCAGGGCTGGGCCATCGTGGAGAACACCAGCGACTACGACTGGGAGAACGTGGACCTCACGCTCGTCTCGGGCCGCCCGATCTCTTTCGTTGAGGACCTCTACACTCCCCTCTACCTCGACCGCCCAGTCGTGCAGACCGAGCGCTACGCCAGCCTCCGCCCCCGCACGTATGAGGATGGTATCAAAGCAGACAGGAACATCCTGGCCCTCGAGGCCGACGCGGAGGGCGGCGGCCTTGGCGGGCCCATGGCCGATGCCAAGGGTGAGATGCGTAAGGCGGCCACCAGCAACAGGTTGCGGCAGAACCGCGCCCTGGCCGCCGCCCCCGGCGCGCCGCCCGCCGCCAAGGCGATGGAGCAGCTCGAACGCGCCGCCGCCGAGGCCCTCGACCGCGGCGTCTCCGCCGTCGCCACTGCGCAGGCGGTAGGCGAGCTGTTCTCCTACCACATCAAGACCCCCGTCACGCTCCCCCGTCGCAAATCGGCCATGCTCCCCATCGTCAATCAGGCCGTAAAGGCCAGAAAAATCAGCATTTACAACCCTGGCTCCCTCCCAACCAACCCCCTCAACGGCGTGTGGCTCACCAATTCCACCCCCTCCAGCCTGCTGGCCGGCCCCGTAACCGTTTTCGAGGGAGGCACTTACGCCGGCGACGCCCAGATTGGCAACTTCCCCCCGGGTGACAAGCGCCTCCTCAGCTTCGCCGTAGATCTCAAGGTCACCGTGGACCCCTCGGGCAACACCACGCAGCACCTCGCCGCCGCCAAGATCGTCCGCGGCGTGCTCACCATCAGCCACCGCACTGAGTTCGTGCAAGCGTATCTCGTGAAGAACAAGGCCGTTGCAGAGCGCGTCGTCCTCATCGAGCACCCCTTCCACGCCGACCGCAAGCTGGTCGAGCCCGCCGAACCGCTCGAGAAGACCCCCGCCTTCTATCGCTTCGAGGTCAAGGTGCCCGCCGAGAAGACCGGCAAGTTCGAGGTCAAGGAGGAACGCACCGACACGCAGGCCATCGGCATCATGCCGTGCGACATCGGCCAGCTTCAGGCCTACGCCACCAACGGCCAGATCCCCGAGAAGGTCCGCACCGCCCTCGCCGAGGCTATCAAGCGCAAGAACGCCCTCGCCACCGCCGAACGCGAGTTGAACGAGCTCCAGCAGCGCATCGCAAACCTCCGCCGCGAGCAGAAGGACATTCGCGATAACATGGCCGCCCTCGACCGCAAGTCCCAGGGCTACGAGCGCTTCGAGAAGAAGCTGCTCGACTCCGAGACCCAGATCGAAGCCCTTCAGAAGCAGCTCGACGACAAGCGCGACGGCGTCACGAAGCTCCGCAAGGACCTCGAGGATTACCTCGGCCAGCTCAACGTCGAGTGAGCGGCCCCCGACCCACGCGGCCATCACCCCGAAGGGGCGGCGCCCCGCGTCGCCCCTTTGCCATGCCCCGTGTCACCCATCTCACCCTCCGACTCGTCCCACGCGTCGGACCGGTTGGACGAGTGCGGCAGCCCATTTCCCCATTCGCCCTTGATCCCCTGCCCGTCGCCCGCTACGATGGGTGCCGAACCAGGAGAGCCCACACCGTGCGCCCCCTCCGCCCCCTCGCCCTCCTTGCCGCCCTGGCCGCCGCCTCCGCGCAGGCCGAGGATGCCTCGCTCCTCCTCTGGAACGGCAACCCCGCGGGGCCGCACCTGGACATCATCAGGGATGAGCCAGCCCGCGAACTCAAGCCGATCCGCATCGTGGGCACGCGCAACGGCCGCTTCTCGGGCAAACTGGTCGTGTGCGCCAACGGGCCGCTCAAGAACGTCGCGGCGAAGATCACCGAACTCAAGTCCCCCGACGGCAAGTCCATCATCCCTGCCTCGTGCATCCAGGTGCGCCTGGCCACCGGCTGGATCAAGAGCGGCTGGAACGTGCAGCCCAAGGCCGGCAGCACGTTCGACGTACTCAATGAGGCGCCCTCCCTCGCCGAGGTCGCGCCCATCGTGGCCACCGACCGCTACCACTGGGAGAAGTACCACACCTGGGTGAAGACCGGCCGCAGCTACGTGCCCGTGTGGGTCACTGTGGCCGTGCCGCCCGACGCCGTCCCAGGCGAGTACTCCGGCACGCTCGCCGTGCGGGCGGGCGAGGCGTCGCGCGACGTGCCCGTCTCGCTCGCCGTCCACGCCTGGGCGTTGCCCGACACGAAAGACTACCGCACGTGGATCGAGGCCATCCAGTCGCCCGACACTCTGGCCCTCGAATACGGGGTGCCTCTCTGGTCCGAGAAGCACTGGCAGCTCATCGAGCAGTCGCTCCGCCTCGCCGCCCAACTCGGCAACAGGAGCGTCTACTTCCCGCTCCTGTGCGAATCGAACCTCGGCAACGCCGAATCCGCGGTCCGCTGGATCAAGCGCCCCGACGGCGGCTACACGCACGATTTCAGCATCGTCGAGCGCTATCTCGACCTCCAGACCCGCCTCCAGGGCAAGCCCCGCGTCGTGTGCTTCGTGGTGTGGGACACCTTTCTCGAGGGCGGCCAGTTCGACGGCGACATCAAGTTCGAATCAAAGGAATCGCGCGAGGAGCGTCTCGCCTATCGCGGCAAGGGGCCGGAGGTCACGCTCCTCGACCCCGCATCGGGCAAGACCGAGAAGCACCTGCTGCCCCCGCACAGCGACCCCGCGGGCGCGGCCCTGTGGGCGCCGTTGCTCAAGAGCCTGCCCGAACTCCTCGCGAAACGCGGCCTCGCGGACGCCCTCTTTTTCGGCATCGCCAACGACAGCGTGCCGCACGCGGCCACGCTCGACCTCGTGAACCGCAACGTGCCCGACGCGAAGTGGGTCATCCACGCCCACAGCTTCTACGGCGGCAAGGACAAGAAGGCGAACTTCCAATACGCGGCCTTCGTGTGGGGCGTGCGCGGCTTCTGCTCGGGCGAGAAGGGCTGGGAGAACCCCTTCCTGCTCGCCCAGTTCCTCCGCAACATGCGCGACCACTATCCCCTCACCACCTATCGCCTGGCCCCCGAGGTCAACATCACCGGCGGCCAGCGCGGCGTGGGGCGCATCGGCCTCGACAGTTGGCCCGTCCTCAAGAACGTCCGCGGCGTGCGGGCCACGCGCGTCACCGAGCGTTACCCCAAGGCATCGTGGCGCAACCTCAACATCACCGACGCCCTCCTCGCCCCCGGCCCCGACGGCCCGCTCGGCACCGCGCGCTTCGAGATGCTCCGCGAGGGCGTCCAGGAGTGCGAGGCCCGCATCTTCATTCAGACGGCCCTCGACCGCGGCAAGCTCCCCGCCGCCCTGGCCGACGAATGCCGCGCCGTGCTGGCCGACCGCGACGCCTTCCTCAAGAAGGCGGCCATTGTCCAGGGCACCGGCCGTCCCTGGTTCGCCGACGCGACGCCCACCGAAGAAGCCTATCTCGGCTATGTCGAGGGGTGGCAAGAGCATTCGGCGCGCCTCTACCGCACAGCCGAGGAGGTGGCGGGGCCGTACGTTAGGTGAGGCCTGGAGCGAATGGCAAGTGGGGCCCGGGAGCTAGACTGCTTCCCGACGCCGGGGGAACCCGAGTTTAGTTCCGGGGCCACCTTTAGTTTAGTTCCGGAGTTCCGGGTGCGGGAGTTCCGGGGCCACCTTACTCAATTCTTGTCGAAGTTCTGGTTTCGAAGTTCTGGAGTTCTGGGGCCACCTTACTCAATTCGCGCTCGTAGTGCGGGCTTCAGCCCGTGTCTGGACCACAGGGTACGGCCTGAAGGCCGCACTACAAGCCGGGTGCCTCCGCTCGCGCGTTGCGGCAGCGAAACTGGGAGCGCTGTCACTCAGCCTTTGCCGAACAGCGTGACCAGCGGCCGCACCGAGGCCACGACGGCGATGGCCGCATACCAGTACCAGTCGAGACCCAACAGGCCAGGCCAGAGCTTGGCGACCATGAGGGCGAAGGCCATCGCGGCAATCTTCGTGCACGCAATGTCGGGCCAGGTCATCTTCTTGATCTTCGCGTTGGCCCATGTGAAGTAACCCATGCTCTTCTCCCTTCCGTGCCCGAAGGAGAGGGTCTGCTTCCACCATACCCCATCTCGGCACACGGCGCAACGATCCGCACTTGACGAACGCGGGCGAATCGGGGATAAATTGCTGACCGTGATGCGTGATACGTGATGCGTGAGAAGAGAGAAGCCGACCGGCAGCTTTCCGGGGGTTCTCACGTATCACGTATCACGTATCACGCATTACGCATCACGCGCCTGAGCGAAGGCACGGTCCCCAACCGAGAAGGAGCTTGCAGAACATGGCCTTGACCACCGAGTGGCGAAGCCGCATCGAACAATGGCGCAACACGCTGGAGAAGCTGTGCTACCGCAAGCTGAGCGACGTGGCGCTGAGCGGCTTCGTGACGCACGAGCAGCTCAGGCCCCGCGAGGCGCTGAAGCGGCCGTTCAAGCCCATGCCCGTGGGCACGCCCTGGGGCGCCAAGTGGGAGTACGCCTGGTTCCGCGCCGCCGTGACCCTGCCCAAAGAGGCTAAGGGCGAATGGATCGTCTTCCGCTGCGGGGCGGGCACGGGCTTCACGGGCGACCCCGGCGGCGAGGGGCGCTTCATTGTCAACGGCCGCGAGATGGGCGGACGCGACTGGGCTCACCCCCAGGTCATCCTCTCCACCAACGCCCGTCCCGGCGCAAGGTTCGACATCCTGATGGAGGCCTACGCCGGCCACGGGCCGATGAACTGCGGCGGCGGCCCCGTGCCCCACGGCGAGCTGACCGTGCCCGAGCCGCCTGCCGCGCAGCAGACCGTCAAGCCCTGCTCGCTGGGCATCTGGGACGAAGAGGTGTTCCAGGCCTGGCTCGACGTGCAGACGCTCCTGGAACTCCGCGACAAGCTGGACCCCGACAGCCTGCGCGTGTCGGAGATTGACGAGGGGCTACGCCAGTTCACGCTGATCGCCGACCTCGAGCTGCCGCGCGCGGAGATGCTGGCCACGATCCGCGCGGCGCGCAAGCGCCTCAAGCCGCTGCTCGAATGCACCAACGGCTCGACCGCGCCCCTGCTCTACTGCTACGGCCACTCGCACATTGACGTGGCGTGGCTGTGGCCTCTGGCCGAGACCGAGCGCAAGTGCGCCCGCACGTTCGCCACCCAGCTCACGCTGATGGAGATGTACCCCGAATACAAGTTCCTCCAGAGCCAGCCGCATCTGTTCCGCATGACCCAGCGGCTCTACCCCGACGTCTACGCCCGCATCAAGGCCGCCGCGAAGCGGGGCCAGTGGCTCTCCGAGGGCGGCATGTGGGTGGAGGCCGACACCAACGTCAGCGGCGGCGAGGCCCTCATCCGCCAGTTCCTCCACGGCAAGCGCTTCTACCGCGACGAGTTCGGCGTGGACTGCGAGCTGATGTGGCTGCCCGACGTCTTCGGCTACTCGGGCGCGATGCCCCAGATCATGGCCGGCTGCGGCATCAAGTACTTCTCCACCCAGAAAATCTTCTGGAACTACAACGGCGGCGACCCCTTCCCCTACAACACCTTCTGGTGGGAGGGCATTGACGGCACGCGCGTGCTCAGCCACTTCCACAACGACTACAACTCGCAGACCAACCCCGCCACGCTGATCCAGCGCTGGAAGGAGCGGGTGCAGAAGGACGGCCTCAACGCCCGCATCGTGCCCTTCGGCTGGGGCGACGGCGGCGGCGGCCCCACCCGCCTGCACCTGGAGTTCCTGCGGCGCCAGCGCGACCTCGAGGGCGCGCCCCGCACCGTCATCGCCTCGCCGCTCGACTTCTTCCACGCCGAGGAGGCCCGGCGGAGCGACTGGCCGGTCTACGTGGGCGAGCTCTACTACCAATGCCACCGCGGCACCTACACCACCCAGGCCCGCACCAAGCGCGGCAACCGCAAGTGCGAGTTCGCGCTCCGCGAGGCCGAACTGTGGGGCGCCGCCGCGGCCGCGGCAGGCAAACTCCGCTATCCGGCTGCCAAGATGGACGAGGCCTGGAAAGGCGTCCTCCTCAACCAGTTCCACGACATCATCCCCGGCTCCTCCATCCACCGCGTCTACGAGGAAGCCGAGGCCCTCCACGCCCAGGTCCTCGCCACGGCGACCTCCGTCGCTGCATCGGCCGCAAAGGCACTGGCTGCCGCTCCGCACTCCGCACTCCGCACTCCGCACTCCATTGCCGTCTTCAACTCCCTCTCCTGGGACCGCCTTGCCCTCGTGCCCCTGCCCAAGGGCTTCAAGGGCGCGGAGAGCAACGGCCAGGGCCTGCTCACCCAGCGCATCGGCGGCACCCTCTACGCGGAAGCCCTCCTTCCGTCCTGCGGCTGGACCACCCTCGCCGTGGGCGGGGCGTCTCTGCCCCGCGTCCCGCGGCGTGGGGACACGCCGCCCACAGTCGTGAAGGCCACCGAGCGCGGGATGGAGAACGACCTCATCCGCCTGCGCCTGAACGACCGCGGCGAGATCGTCAGCCTGGTGGACAAGGCGACCGGCCGCGAACTGGCCGCCGCGCCGATGAACGCCTTCCGCCTCTTCAAGGACGTGCCCCGCTGGTTCGATGCGTGGGACATTGACTCGACCTACGAACTCGCCCCCGTCGAGTTGCCCGAGAAGGCGGCCATCGAGGTCGTCGCCACGGGGCCGCTCGCCGCCGTCCTCCGCATCACGCGGAAGATCAGCGACTCGGCCGTCACGCAGGAAGTCTGGCTCCGCCGCGGCAGCCGGCGGGTCGAGTTCCGCACGAAGATTGACTGGCGCGAGCGGCACAAGCTGCTCAAGGTCGCCTTCCCCACCACCCTCCACGCCAACGAGGCCATCCACGAGGTACAGTTCGGCCATCTGCGGCGACCCACCCACCGCTCGCGGCCCTACGACGCCGACCGCTTCGAGGTGGCGAACCAGAAGTGGACCGCCCTGGCCGAGGAGGACCGCGGCGCCGCCGTGCTCAACGACTGCAAGTACGGCGTCAACGCCCTCGGCGGCAGCATCAACCTCACGCTGCTCCGCTCGCCGCTGGCCCCCGACATGACGGCCGACCAGGGGCTCCAGGAGGTCACTTACGCCCTCACCGCCTGGAACGGCTCGTTCTTCGCCAGCGACCTGGTGCGTGAGGCCTACGAGGTGAACGTCGCGCCCCTCGTCGTCCCGGGCGGGGCGGGCGAAGGCTCGCTCTTCCAGCTTGACGCGCCGAACGTTGTCATCGAGACCGTGAAGCCAGCCGAAGACGGCTCGGGCGACCTCATCGTCCGCCTCTACGAGGCCAAGCACTCGGCCACACGCTGCGTGCTGCGGACGAGTCTGCCCGTCACCCAGGCCCTGAGCACGAACCTCCTCGAGGAAGGCGGCGAGCCGCTACCCCTCAAGGCCGGCGCCATCGCCCTCGACCTGCGCCCGTTCGAGATCAAGACCGTGCGGCTCAGGCCGGCTTGAAGGCCGAGAACGCCTGTGGTATAAGGAGATTGCGGGGGCAAACGCCCCAGGTCGCCAAGGAGCGAGCCATGACCTATAGGGGACACGTCGAGAACGGGGTCGTGGTGCTCGATGAGCCGGCGCCGCTTGCGGAGGGGACCAGGGTGCGCGTGGAGCCGGACGAGTCGGGACGCGAACTCACCCTTGCTGAACGCTTGAAGGATGTGATCGGCATCGTGAAGGGGCTGCCGCCTGACTTCGCGGCTCAGCACGACCACTACATCCACGGGACACCCAAGCGATGAGGGAGACGTTCGCCGACACGTTCTACTACCTGGCCATGCTGCACGCGGACGACGCGGCGCACGAGCGAGCCGTCAAGTTCTCGAGCCAACTGACCGGGCCTACGGTGACGACGGCGTGGGTGCTCACCGAGCTTGCGGACGGCTTGGCGGCGCCTGCCACACGCGGGAGCTTTGTGCGGCTCCTCGCCTCGCTCCGCGCGGACCACAAATGCATCATCATTCCTGCGTCGCAGGAGCTTTTCGAGTTGGGCATGGGACTGTATCAGGAGCGCCCCGACAAAGGGTGGACGCTGACGGACTGCGTCTCCTTTGTCGTCATGAAGGATCGTGGGATCCGCGACGCCCTGACTGCTGACCACCACTTCGAGCAGGCCGGGTTCACGGCTCTCCTGGGATAGCCGCCCTCGACCTGCGCCCATTTCGAGATCAAGACCCTCCGCCTCAAGCTCTCCTGAGCCACTCGCGCCCCTCCCGCGGGCCAACGCGGCCCGCGGGAGGCCGGCGAGCCCTCCTTCCGGCACGCAAGTTGCACTTCCCTCTTCCGGCATTCGGGGCCGCACCGGAATCCGGAGATGACGCAAGATGCACGGGATTCAGCACTTGCGCAGAACCCACGAGGAGAAGGAGGCGAGGATGAAGCAACTCAGCGTGAGGGGTTTTGCTCACGTTGTGTCGGGCTTCGCGACACTTGCACAAGCCCAGAGAACCTGAGGCGGGTGGGAGACGCAGCGTCGAAAGGAGGCACAAGATGAAGAAACTCGCACTGATCGCGGCATTGGTCTGCTTGAGCTTGCCGGCTCTGGCGGGCGACGACGCCAACCCGCCGCCGGCCCCGGGCAAGGGCCTTCGCGGCGCCGTCCGCGAGAAGGTTCGTGAAAAGGCCCGCGAGAGGGTCCTCGGGAAGTTCGACCAGGACGGCGACGGCAAACTGGAGCCCGAAGAGCGCGCCGCGGCCCGCGAGGCGCTCGTGAACCGCCTCATGCAGCGCTTCGACAAGGATGGCGATGGCAAGCTCTCGCGCGAGGAGCTCTCCGAGGCCCTCGTCGCCCTCCGCGGCCGCCTCGAGCAGGCGCGCCAGCACCGCGCCGGCAAGGGCGCCAATGCTCACGCCGGGCCGAAACTGTAGGCCGCCCCTCAACCTCCCGCGGGGTGGCAACCCGCGGGAGGTTTCTCAGGCCTGGCCCTCGAGCAGCGCGTCGGGGGCCTCGAGCAGGTCCTTGAGGCTCTTGAGGAATCGGGCGGCCATGGCGCCCTCGATGATGCGGTGGTCGCACGAGAGTGTGAGCCGCATCACGCGGGCGATGCAGATGGCGTCGCCGCGCACTACTGTCGCCGGCAACGCCGATGCCACGCCCAGCGTGATGGCCGACGGCGGGTTGATGATCGGCTCGAAGTGCTCGACGTCGAACATCCCCAGGTTGGTGATCGTGAGGGTGGGGTGTCTGCGCTCGTCGGCCGAGAGTTTGCCTCCGCGCGCCTTCTCGACCAGCGGCTTCGTGCGCTCGACGATCTCCTTGAGTGAGAAAGCCTGCGCGCCGCGCAGCACGGCCACGGTGAGGCCCTGATCGGTGTCCACCGCGATGCCCAGGTTGATGTTCTTCCACCGGATGATCTTGCCGCGGTCGTAGCTGCGGTTCACGAGGGGGTTGGCCTGGACGGCCTTCACGACGGCGAGCATGAGCAGGTGGGTCACGGTGGCCCCGCCGAACTTCTCTTTCAACTCGTCTTTCATCGCTAGCAGCTTCGTCACGTCGGCCCCGCGGGTCATGTAGAAGTGCGGGATGACGTGCTTGGAGGCCGTGACCGTGCGGGCCTGGGTCTTGAGGCGATAGGGCGCGTCCTCGACATCGGCCTCCTCGGGCGCCACGACGATGGGGGGCAGTTCCTCGTCGGGCGAGGGGGGGATGACTGGGGTTGGTGGGGCGGCCTTCAGGCCGGAGGGAGACGGGCTGAAGCCCGCACTACGAACGGCAGCCTCGACGTCGGCCGCCACGATCCGCCCGCCCGGGCCGCTGCCCTTGAGCGTCGCAATGTCCACGCCCTTCTGCTGGGCGAGCAGGCGGGCGTAGGGAGAGATGGCGATACGGCCGGGCGTGATGCGCGAAGCGCGATGCGTGAGAGGAGGGGAAGCCATTGCGGGGGCCTGCGGCGCTTCGCGGAGATGGGTTGGGGTTGGTTGCGCGACGCGCGACGCGGGACGCGGGACAGGAGGCGGCGCCTCGGGTTCGGGCGCTTCGGCCGCGGTGGCTTGTGCCGCTCGCGGCTCGTGGCTCGCGGCGGGGGCCTCGGCCTCGGTGGCGATCAGGGCGATGGCCTCGCCCACGGCCGCCTCCTCGCCCGCCGGCCGCAGAATCCTCGACACCGTGCCGCTCGTGAAGCACTCCAGCTCCAGCGTGGCCTTGTCGGATTCCACCTCGGCGAGCACGTCGCCCTCGCTCACGGTGTCGCCTTCCTTGACCTTCCAGGCGACGACCTGGCCCGAAGTCATGCTGTCAGATAACTTGGGCATGGTGACTTGGTACATGGATGTCCTCCGGGTTGAGAGAGCTTCGAGCCGCGAGCCACGAGCAGCGAGTTTGGAACGAGGAAGCCCTGAATCCTGGCTCTGAAGCTCGTGGCTCGCCGCTCGCAGCATTCAGCGCCCCAGTGCTCGGCGCGCCGCCTTCACCACATCCGCCGCGTGCGGAATACAGGCCTGCTCCAGGTTCTTCGCGTAGGGCAACGGCACGTCGGCGCCCGAGACGCGCTCGACGGGGGCGTCGAGAGCGTCGAAGGCCAGCTCGTAGATATTCGTCGCCACCTCGGCTGCGATGCCGCAGGCGGGCGGGCACTCCTCGATGACCACGGCGCGGTGAGTCTTCGAGACGGAGGCGACCACCGCCCCCTTGTCCCACGGCCTCAGGGTGCGGAGGTCAAGCACCTCGGCCTTCAGGCCGTCCTTCGCGAGCGCCTCGGCGGCCTCGAGGGCCACGTGGGTCATGGCCCCGTAGCCCACCAGCGTGACGTCGCTCCCCTCTCGGAGCACCTTGGCCTCTCCGATGGCGGCCGGCTCCAGGCCATCGGGCACTTCGCCCTCGAGGTTGTACAGGCCCTCGTGTTCGAGGAAGATCACGGGATTGTCGTCGCGGATGGCCGCTTTGAGCAGGGCCTTCGCATCGGCCGGCGTAGCGGGGTAGACGACGAGGAGGCCGGGGGTGTGGACGAAGAAGGGCTCCAGGCTGTGGGAATGCTGGCTGCCGAGCTGATGCCCTCCCCCGCCCGGCATGCGGAGGGTGACGGGCAGAGTCACTTGCCCGCCGAACATGTAGCGCATCAGGGCCAGGTGGTTGAGGATCTGGTCCATGGCGACGAATGCGAAGTTGACGGTCATCAGTTCGGGCACGGGTCGGAGCTGGCCCATCGCGGCGCCGATGGCCATGCCCACGATGCCCGCCTCAGAGATGGGCGTGTCGAAGACCCGCTTGGGGCCGAACTCCTTCAGCAGCCCGCGCGTGACCTTGAACGAGCCTTCGTATTCGGCCACGTCCTCGCCGAAGAGCACCACAGTCTCATCGCGCTGCATCTCCTCGCGGAGGGCCTGGTTCAGGGCATCTCGGTAGCTGAGCTTGGGCATACAGGGCACTCCTCGTCAGACCTGTCGGACACGTCGGACGGGTCGGATCGCTCGGACGGGTCAGTCCACATAGAGGTCCTCGTAGAGCCGCTCGGGCGGCAGCTCCTGCCCCGCCTCGGCGAACTTCACGGCCTCGTCTAGCACCTGGCGGACCTTGGCATCCAGGGCCTTGAACTCCTCGTCGGGCACGTCGAAGTCGTGCTGGATGACGGCCTTGATGCGGGGAATGGGGTCGCGCTGCTTCCAGAACTCGACCTCCTTCTTGTCGCGGTAGGTGGCGGGGTCGCTCATCGAGTGGCCGCGGTAGCGGTAGCACTTGGCCTCGATAAACGACGGCCCCTTGCCCGTCCGTGCCCGTTTGATCGCCCGCTCCATCACGCTCTGCATCTTGAAGAAGTCCATGCCGTCCACCACGCTCGTCGGCAGATCGTAGGCGTATCTCGCCTTGCGGGCCATGGATTCCTGGGCGCTGGAGCGCTGGACGGAGGTGCCGATGGCATAGCGGTTGTTCTCGCAGACCCAGATGACGGGGAGCTGGTAGAGGGAGGCCATGTTGAGGGCCTCGTGATAGGCGCCCTGGTTGGTCGCGCCGTCGCCGAAGAAGCACAGCACCACGCGGTCCTCGCCGCGGTACTGGATGGCGAGGCCCAGGCCCACGGCGATGGGGCACATGCCGCCCACGATGGCGTAGCCGCCGAGGAAACTGATGTCGGGGTCGTACAGGTGCATCGAGCCGCCCTTGCCCTTGCAGCAGCCGTTGGCGTGGCCGAAGAGCTCGGCCATGGCCTTGCCCGGGTCGCCGCCGCGCAGGATGTAGTAGCCGTGGTCGCGGTACGAGCCGACCACGTAGTCGTCGGGACGCAGCGACCACAGGGCCCCGAGGGCCACGGCCTCCTCGCCGCTGTAGAGGTGGCAGAAGCCGCCGATGCGGCCCTTCATGTACTGTTCGGCCACGCGCGTCTCGAACAGGCGCGCGAGCTGCATGCGGTAGTAGACCTGCATCAAGTCGTCTTTGCGCATTCGTCGGGCTCCATCGGAGAGAAGTACCGCTTCCCTGCCCCGCAGGTGGGGCAGGTCCAATCCTCGGGCAGCTCCTCGAACGGCGTACGCGGCGGCACGCCGTTTCCGGGGTCGCCCTCGTCGGGATCGTACACGTAGCCGCAGATGCGGCACCAGTGCTTTCTCATCACGTCCTCGCGCCGGCCTCCCATTCGCCTCCCGCTCAACCTCCCGCAGGTTTGGAACCCGCGGGAGGTCGGGTCAGTTCACCCGCCTGAGAACCTCGGCGAACTTCTCCGGGTCCTTGGCCTCATCGTAGCCCAGCTTCTTCACCAGCCTGCCGCCGGAGTCGAGCACCACCACGAGGGGCGGCCCGGGCACGTCGAAGCGCTTCACCAGCTCTGCATTGCGGCTGGTCTCCACGTCAATCTTCAGCGCGCGGAAGCGCTGGAGCTCGGCTCGCACCACGGGGTCGGCAAACGTCGTGCGATCGAGCACCTTGCAGTAGCCGCACCATTCGGCCGTGAAGTCGAGCACGATGGGCTTGCCCGCGGCCAGCGCCTCTTTGAACAAGCCTGGGTCGCCGTGCACGAACGCATCGGGCTGCGTCGCGCCGGGGACGGTGCCCCCGCTGGGCCGCGGCTCCACGTCGAGCCCGACGAGCACACACCAGCCGGCCGTCGCCAGCGCGGCGATGCCCAGCAGCCGCTTCACCCGAGCGCCCGCGCCGCTCTCGGGCGTCAGGGAGTCCAGCCCGCCCAGGAATACCGTGCCCGCGACGAGCGCGGCCGCGCTGCCGAGCCAGAAGGCCGTCTCGCCCACCACGGGCCGCAGGAAGTACACGGCCGCCCACAGCAGCACGAAGCCGATCAGGTGCTTCACCCACTCCGTCCACGCGCCGGCCTTCGGCAGAAGGCCCGAGGACACTCCCGCCACGATGAGCAGCACGCCCATGCCCCAGGCGAGCGCGAACATCATGGCCGCCCCGAGCAGGCGATGGCCCGTCGTGGCGATCTCGGTGAGCACGGCCAGCAGCGGCCCCGCCACGCACGGCCCCGCGGCCACGCCGGTCACCAGCCCGAGCAGCAGCACGCCGAGGAGCCCCTTCTTGCGCCCCGCCACCTTGTCGCCCAGGCCGCCCAGGAACGCCGGGGCCTGGATGGTCACCACGTCGAACATCCCGAGGGCGAACAGCACGAACACCGCGGCAATGCCGACCAGCACGTAGGGCGACTGAAGCGCCAGCCGCACCGAAGCGCCCAGCGCCGCCACCAGCGCGCCCAGCACGGCGTACGTGAGTGCGATGCCCAGCACGTAGACCGAGGAGAGCAGGACGGCTTTGAGGCGCGACGCCTGCTTCTGCGCGCCAATCACCGCCACGGTGATCGGGATCATCGGGTAGACGCACGGCGTGAGGCCCAGGGCCAGGCCATAGACGAACGCCTTGGCGATCTGCCGGAGGACGAACAGCCAGCCTGCCTCCGGCACGTCCTCGACCATCGGGGCGGCCGCCGCGGCACCCGTCGCCGCGCTCGCCCCGATGGCAACCTCGTGCACCAGCGGATGCTTCGCCGGGCGGAAGCACACCGTATCGGTGCAGCCCTGGTAGCTCACGGTGCCCCTGAGGAGCGCGGTTTCCCCTGCGGCGCCCGTCACCTGGAACTTCACCACAATGGCCACCGTGCCCTCGTAGGCCTCCAGCGTGGCGCCGGGCTCGCCCGAGATCAGGTCGGGAATGAGCTTGCCCTTCGGCCTCATGACCTCTCTTTCGGCGGCCCCCTTCAGCTCGTCCCACTGGAACTTGATGGAGTCCCTGTAGAGATGCACGTCGCCGCGGAGCTTGAACGTTACCGTCAGGGCCAACTCGCCGCCGGCAGACGCCTCGGCGGGCGCGAGGGCGCTGCTCACCTGGAACGGCTGTTCCTCGAAGTCCTCGGCACCCAGGGCGACCAGGGCCAGCGCAAGCATCCAGGCGCCGGACGTCAATCTAGCGGTCATCGGTGGCCTCCAGATGGGACGGATAGGACAGATGGGATCCGTTCCCTGGACACGTTCTATGGGTCCTCCCGGTCCTATCCGTCCTATCCCTCTCTTGCTCTCCTTGCTGCGGGGCGCCGGAGGACGGTCCACCGCCGCCCATCGGCCGCGATCATGGCATCGGCCTCTCTCGGGCCCCAGGTGCCTGCGGGGTACCGGGGCAGCGCGGTGAGCGGGTCCTCCGCACAGGTGTAGAGAATGGGCGTGAGGAAGGCCCACGCCGCCTCGACCTCGTCGCTGCGCGTGAAGAGCGTGGAGTCGCCCAGGGCCGCATCGAGCAGCAGCCGCTCATAGGCGTCGGGCGGCTCGCCGCCGAAGGCCGCGGCGTAGCCGAAATCCATCCGGAACGGCTCGATGCGCACGCCGGCCCCCGGGCGCTTGACCTGGAACTGAAGCGAGATGCCCTCGTTGGGCTGGATGCGCAGCGCGAGCACGTTCGGAGCCATCGGGCCGAACGGCGGGGCATTGAAGAGCACCTGCGGCACGGGCTTGAAGTGGACGCCGATCTCGGTGACCCGCTCCGCCAGCCGCTTGCCGGTCCGCAGGTAGAACGGCACGCCGGCCCAACGCCAGCTTTCGATGAAGGTCTTGAACGCCACATACGTTTCGGTGATCGAGTCGGGCGCCACGCCCGGCTCCTCGTGGTAGCCGGGCACGGGCCGGCCGGCCACTTCGCCCGCCTCGTACTGCGCGCGCACGAGTTCGCTCGTCACGCAGGCCCGCGGCATGGGGCGCAGGCACTTGAGCACCTTGACCTTCTCGTCGCGCACCGTGTCGGGGTCGAGCGAGTTGGGCGCCTCCATGCCCACGAACGCGAGGAGGTGCATCAGGTGGTTCTGGACCATGTCGCGCAGCGCACCCGCCTGGTCGTAGTACGGCCCCCGCTGCTCCACGCCCACGGTCTCGGCGACGGTGATCTGCACGTGGTCCACGTACTTGTGGTTCCACAGCGGCTCGAAGAGGGCGTTGGCGAAACGCAGCACGAGGATGTTCTGGACCGTTTCCTTGCCGAGGTAGTGGTCAATGCGGAAGATGCGGTCCTCGGCGAAGGCGCTGCGGATGTGTGCGTTGAGGGCGCGGGCGCTGGCCAGGTCGCGGCCGAAGGGCTTCTCGATGACCAGGCGCGCCCAGCCACGGCACGGCTCGCCCGGCACGCTGAGGCCCGCGGCGCGGATCTGCTCGGCGATGGGCGCGAACATCGCCGGCGGCGTCGCGAGGTAGAACAGCGTGTTGCAGGGAGCGTTCCGCGATGCGGCCAGGGCCTCGAGCCGCGCCCGCAGCGCGGCGAAGCTCGCGGCATCCGAGTAGTCGCCGCGGTGATAAAAGAGCCTGGACGCGAACTGCGGCCAATCAGCCGTGGCTGGCTTGTCGGGGGCGAACTGGTCGAGGGCCTGTCGGACCTCCTCGCGGAACGTCTCGTCGGCCATCGGGGTGCGGGCGAAGCCCACCACGGCGAACTGCTCGGGCAGAAGCCGCTGCTGGAAGAGGCGGTAGACCGCGGGCAGGAGCTTCCGGGCCGCCAGATCGCCCGAGGCGCCGAAGATCACCAGCGTGAACGGCTCAGGCGAGTCCCGGCGGCGGCTGGGGCCCTGTGCGTTCCCTGGGGCCATCCTTCGCACCTCCTGGCGGGCGGTCGCGGCCTTTGCCCCGCCCGCCATGTTACGCGGGATGCGGTCCGGGGTCAAGGGCAGGCGGCCACGGCTCAGGCCGTGAGGACGGCGGCCTTGAGGGCATCGAGCCCCAGGCGGTCGAGCACGCGCCCGAGTCGCTCGTGGGGCTTGGCGTGGTCGCGGTAGAAGGCCACCACGCGGTCCACGAGGGCCAGGGCCTCTGCGGTGCCGAGGTTCTCGGCCAGGGTGTCGGCCAGGCGCGGCCGCGCGCCGCCGCTGCCGCCGACCAGCACCATCCAGCCCTTGGACTTGCCGACGAGGGCGACGTCCTTGATGCACGTCTCGGCGCACTGGTTCATGCAGCCGGCCACGCCGATCTTGAGCTTGCCGGGCAGGTTCATGCCGTGGTACTGGGCGTCGAGCTGCATGCCCACGGCCAGGCTGTCCTGGGTGCCGCGCTTGCAGAAGGTGGTGCCCGGGCAGACCTTCACGCTGCGCACGCACAGGCCCACGGCCGCGCCCGGCGACATGCCGAGGTCCTGCCACACGGCGTCCACGTCGCTCTCCTTCAGCCCCACGATGGCGATGCGCGCGGCGCTGGTGACCTTGAGGGCCGCGGCGCCGTACTTCTCGGCCACGTCGGCCAGCTTGCGCAACTGCCCGGGCGTCACCACGCCGCAGGGCAGATGGGGGGCCACGGCATAGGTCTGCTTGTCGCGCTGGAGGATCGCTCCCTTGTCACCGTCCTGGATCATTCCCGGCTCCTTCTCGGCCCACGCTGAGCGTTCCACATGGGCGCACGGTCCATTGGTTGCCGACACAAACACGGCGTCGAGTCTGGGATTGGGCGCTGCCCGACGGCTCGTCGGGCGGCGCCCAGAGAAGTCCCCTCAACCTGTTCCTCGCGGGACGGCGGGGTCCCGCGCCCGATGCCCCGGAGACCCCGGGGCGCTCACGGGCATCAGCCGCCTTTGCGGGGCGTTTTGTCGAGCACCACGCCGGCGTCTTCGAGCTTCTTGATGTAGGCGGCCGGGTCCTTCTTGAACGTCTCGGGGCAATCATCGCAGCAGAAGTAGACTCGCTTGCCCTCGTAGTCCGCGAAGAACCTCTTGTCAATCTTGCCGCCCATGACCGGGCACGTCGTCTGGGCGTTGGCCGGCGGCGCGGCGGCATCGCCTTTCTTCTCTTCCCAACAGCCCATGAGGGCGAGGCCGGCGGCCGCCGCGAATGCGGCGGCACACAGCACGTGGAGTGTGTTCTTCATGGTCTTCAATCTCCTGCCGGTCGCTGGGCGCGCGGTTCACCCACGTTGCGCCAGCGCGCGGTCGAGCATGATCAGGCCGTGGGGCGACTCGCCGATCATCTTGAGCTGCGCCACGATGGCGTCGGCGTTCTTCTCCTCCTCGACCTGCTCGGTGACGAACCACTGGAGGAGGATGCCCGTGGCGTTATCCTTCTCGGCCGCGGCCAGCTCGACAAGTTTGTTGATGAGGCCGGTCACCTTCTGCTCGTGCGCCAGCACGGCCTCGAAGGCGGCCAGGGGGGTGGCCCACTCGGCCGGCGGCGCGGCGATGGCGGCGAGCGTCACGCGGCTGCGACGATCGTTGATGTACTCGTAGAGCTTCAGGGCGTGGCCGTTCTCCTCCTTGGCCTGAAGCTTGAGCCAGTGGGCGAAGCCGGGGAGATTCTTGGCCTCGAAGTCGGCGGCCATGGCCAGGTACAGGTACGAGGAGAAGAGCTCCGCGTTCACCTGCTTGTTCAGCGCCTCTTCCATCTTCTTGCTCAGCATCCCGATGCCTCCTTCCCAGGGGTCTGTGATGTCGCCCCGCGCCGTGACTCTCACGGTGCGAGTTGCTCCACAGCGGCCAGCACGGCCTCGTAGTCGGGCTCGTGCGTCATCTCCTTCACGAGTTGCACGTAGCGGATCACGCCCTCGCGGTCCACCACGAACACGGCCCTGGCGAGCAGCCGCAGCTCCTTGATCAGCACGCCGTAGGCCGTGCCGAACGAGGCGTCGCGGTGGTCCGACAGGGTCTTCACGTTCCGGATGCCCGCCGCGCCGCACCAGCGCGCCTGGGCGAAGGGCAGGTCCATGCTGATCGTCAGCACGGCCACGCCGCTGCCCAGGCTGGCCGCCTCCTTGTTGAAACGGCGAGTCTCGAGGTCGCACACGGGCGTGTCGAGCGAGGGCACGGAGACCAGGATGGCCACCTTGCCCTTCGCCGCGGCGAGGGTCACTGGCGCGAGGGCGTTGTCCAGCGCCGTGAAATCCGGCGCCTTGTCGCCCGGCTTGAGCTCCGGGCCGATCAGGGTGAGCGGGTTGCCTTTGAACGTGGTTGCGCCGGCTCGCTCGTTCATCGGGGCCTCCTCTCGTGGGTTCTGAGGTCTGGCTCGATCTTAGCACGGCTCATGATCGCAAGCAAGAGGCAAGTTGGCTTGGCGACTTGACAAGACGCCCCCCGCGCGGTAGCCTTCTCCTACCCCGTGCAAGCTTCGCCCCAGCCAGGAAACTCCATGAGCAGCGTGCTGAACGCCGTTGACGCGGTCTTCCAGACCTATGACATTCGGGGGAAGTACCCCGAGCCTCTGTCGCCTTCCATCGCCTACCGGGCCGGCCGGGCCATCGCCGCCTATCTGCGCGAGGCGATGCGGGTGGACACCGGCCACGTGGCGCTCGGGCGCGACATCCGCCACGGCGCGCTCGAGCTGGCCGCCGCCGTCGCCCACGGGCTCCAGGACGGCGACATCACGCCGGTGGACCTCGGCCTGATCTCGTCCGATATGGTCTACTTCGCCACGGGCGAGTTCCGCGGCGAGTTCGACGGCGGCATCATGATCACCGCCTCGCACAACCCGCCCGAGTACAACGGCCTGAAGTTCGTCCTCTCCGGCGCCCGCTCGGTGGATGAGGACACCGGGCTGAAGATCATCCACGACATCATGGTGGCCCGCCTGGCCGACGACCCGCCCGCGGCACTTGCCCCGCTCCAGGCCGTGCGGCGCGACGTGGCGGAGGCCTATGTGACCAAGCTCTTCGCCATCGCCCCCGGGCCCTACCGGAAGCTCAAGGTGGCGGTGGACGCGGGCAACGGCATGGCGGCCAGCATCTTTCCGCTCGTGGCGCGCCGCCTGCCCTGCGAGGTCATCCCCCTCCACGGCGAGCTCGACCCCGACTTTCCCGCCCGCGGCCCCGACCCCACCGAGAAGGGCGCCCTGACGGCCCTCCAGGCCGCCGTGCGCGAGCACGGCGCCGATCTCGGCCTGGCCTTCGACGGCGACGCCGACCGCGCGGTGATCGTGGACGAGACGGGCGCCGTGGTAGGCGGCTCGGTGCTCACCGCGCTCTTCGCCCGCGAGTTCCTGGCCCGCTGCCCCTACCAGCCCGTGCTCTTCGACCTCACGTGCAGCCTGGCCGTGCGCGAGGCCGTGGCCGAGGCCGGCGGCACGCCCATCGCCGCGCCTGTGGGCCACTCGCGCATCAAGGAGCGCCTGCACAAGTGCAAGGGCCTCTTCGGCGGCGAGGAATCGGGCCACTACTACTTCCGCGACTTCTACTGCTGCGACAGCGCCATGCTCGCCGCGCTCGTGGCCTTTCAACTCCTCAGCAGCACGGGGCAGCGCCTGTCCGACCTCGCGCGCCCCCTCGCCACCCGCTATCACCGCACGGGCGTGAAGCTGCACTTCGCGAGCCGCGAGGACGCCCTCGCCCACATCCCGCGGCTCGACGTGCCCTTCCCCGACGCCTCGGCCTGCGACGTCACCCGCCTGCCCACGGCGGACGTGCGGAAGGACTACGACGATTGGTGGTTCTGCGTGCGTCCCTCGGGCACCGAGCGCGAGGTGTTGCGCATCACCGTCGAGGCGCGCGACCCGGCCACCGCCGAGCGGCGGCTGGCCGAGCTCAAGGCCGTGCTGACTGCGTAACAGGGAACGAGCGGCCACCTACGGGCCCGCGGGGCGGGTGTCCGTGAACCGCGCGGGCATGACGCCGTGGTGCCCGCAGTACTCGAGCACCTTGTGCGACGTGAGCATCTGCGTGTCGCCCTCGCGCTCGCGGGCCACCTGACCCGGGGCGAGGCCCTCGTGCCCCAGGCGCCGCATCTCCTCGGTGTCGTGGCCGGGGTGTGCCACGATCAGGTAGGTGCCAGGCCCGGCCGCCTCGAGCCGCGCGATCAAGTCGTCGGCCCGATCCTCGTACCTCCAGGGCGACCGGGGCAGAGGCTCGTAGCCGCGCCCCCCGTGCCGCAGGCCCTCGCGCGCCATCAGCGCGTCCAGCCGCTCGCGCACGCCCGGCAGCCAACTGAAGCCCATGTGCTCGTCGAGGTACGCGATCTTCAGGCCGGCGGAGCGGGCGCGCGCGAGCTGGGCCTCGATCTCGGCCAGCACCTCGTCGGCATTGCCGCCCCGCTCGTGCGTGATGTTGGGCGTGCGGTGGAAATGGCCGTTCGCGTCCACCAGCGTCGGCACCCGCTCGGGCGGGAGGACGGGGCCCCACTTCACCGCGTCCCACTCGGCGTTGATTGTGGCGTGGAGGCCCACGCACACGTCCTTGCGGCCGGCGAGCATGGCCGCGGCCTCATCGGCGAACGGGCAGCAGGCCATCACGCCCACGTTGAGCGCCAGCCCCGCCTCCACGCACTCCATGATCGCCTGGTTGGCCGTGTGGCACGAGCCCGCGTCGTCGGCGCGGGCGAGGAGACGGATTCGAGGATTCTGCATCAGTGGCCTCCTTCCCCAAGCGTGACCCTCACGCCGTCGGGGCAGTCGTACTCGACGTGGACCTTGCGCCCCTCGCGCCGCCACTCGATGCGGAGGGGGCCTCTTGGATGCGGATAGGCGCCACGCGCCCACTCGAGCGTGCCTGGCTGCGGGAGGATGCGGACGACGTCGGGGTTGCCGGGCTCGGGGAACTGGACGCCGAGGACGGCCGAGGAGAGATACCAGGTCGCCGCGCTCGACCAGGCGTGGCAAAGGCTATCGGTCTGCGGCCAGTGCTCCCAGCAGGTCCACGCGCCCCGGTCGAGGAGCCAGCCCCAGGAGCGGCGGATGAAGTCCTCGGCCTCCGTGGCGCAGCCGTGGCGGTAGAGGGCGCCGAGGCCGTAGAAGGCGAAGTAGGAGCCGATGGTGGCGACCGTCTCGCCGTTCGGGCCGCTGGGGGTGAGGTTGCGCTTCAGGGCGCGGACGAGCCAGTCGAGCGCCGGCTGCACCTGGCCGCCCTCGGCGATGTCGTAGAGGAGCGCCAGGGCGTTGGCGGTGACCGACGGCGGAGCGTCGGGCACGGCAGCCGGCAAGTGCTCGACGAATGCCTGGTGCCTCTCGCTCCAGAAGCTGGCGCGGATGGCGGCGGCCAGGCGGTCGGCCCGCTCGCGCCAGCGCGTGGCGAGGGCCGCCTCGCCGACGAGGTCGAGCACGTGGGCGCCGTCGGCGAAGGCGCGCTGGATGAAGCAGTTGAGGCCGCACGTCACGCGGCTGCCCTTGGCCTGGGGGCCATCCACGTAGGGGTGGAGCGAGGAGCCGTCGCACAGTTCCGTGTCCTCGGCCTGGAGGGCGTCAAGGCCCGCAAGCAGGCGTTTGAGGCCGGGCAGCATCTCGCGGAGGAACGCGGCGTCGCCCGTGCGTGCCCAGTAGTGCCAGAGGCACTGGACGAGGATGGCCGAGTAGTCGGGGTGGCGGCCCGGCGGTAACCCGTGCGGGCAGGGGCGGATGAGGCCGTTCTCGCCCTGCGACTGGAAGAAGAGGCCGATGCAGCGGCGGAAGAGCGCCGTGTCGCCGAACGCCGCGAGGTTCGAGTAGAACTCGGCGAAGAAGTCGCCCGTGTAGAGGCCGCGCTCGCGCCAGGGGCAGTCGAGATAGGCGTCCTCCATGCAGGCCCGTAGGGTCGGCGGCCCGAGCGCCCAGATGCGGTTGAGCAGGGGGTCCGAGCACTCGAACGAGCCAATCGGCTCCACGGGGTAGGCTGCCCGCGTGAGCGACACGCTGTGAAGCTCGAAGGCCGACAGATCGCCCTTCACGAGCACTTCGAGGTAGCGGCAGCCGCGGGGGTGGAAGGTCTGCCACGTCTGCCGCCCGTCGCGGGCGACATAGCGCTCCATCATGTCCACGAAGTAGCGCCAATGCACTGCGGCGGTGCCGTCGGGGTTGAGGCGTTCGGTGTAGGCCACATCCACCACGGTGCCCGCCTTGGCCGTGAACTCGAGCACCGGCCGCCCGAGCACCTCGCCGCCGAAGTCGAAGAGCAACGCCAACGCTGCGCCTTTCGGAGGCGCCGCGGGCAGTCTCGTTTGCCCGTGCGCTTCCAGACGCTCGAAGGTTCTCCACGCGCGTTCGCGGCACGGCGTATCGGCCTTCCTCTCGCGCGGCCAGGGCTTCCACGGCCTCAGGGCCTGGGGCAGGTCGTCGGGCGACGCGAGCGGCCAGGCCACGCGGTCGGCCTCGGCGGCGAGGGCATCCTCCCACAGCCCGCCCACGAGGAACGTGTTCGGGGAGCCAATCTGCCTCTCGGCGCTCAGCTCCAGACCCGCCTCGCGCGGCAGGGCGAGATAGAAGTCCCACCAGTCGTGTTTCACGGTTTCGACCATGAGGAACGTGTTCCAGCCCGCGCGGAGGCGGAGCGGGAAGTCGCGGCGGAGATGCTCGTCGCGGCGGGAGGCCGGCAGGACTTGCTCGCCGTTGACCCAGTACTTGCCCCACCAGGCGCCGAACGTCGTCTCCTGGTCGCGCGGCGAGTGGAGGAACGCCATCACGGCCACGCGGGCGTCGGTGTGCAGGCCCTTGCCGCCCGTCGCCACCACCATGAGCGAATAGACGTCCTCGCTCGGGAACTCGCGCGCGGCCCAGGCGCCGAGGCAGCGAACGGGAGGTTGCCTGCTCTCGTCGAGCAGGGGAATCGAGCGGGGCCGCAACTGCCCCCAGTGCTCGGGATGCGCGTGGAGAACCGCACGTGGCCAGCCGCGGTCGTCGAAGTCGGGCCGCTCCCAGCCAAGCGGCATCTTGCGCGCGTCGAGATGCTCGGCGGGGTTGAGGGCGAACGACATGTAGTGCGTGTCGGGCCTGTGGCCGGGCGACTCCATCGCCCGCCACGACTCGTCGGTCGCAATGGCGATGGCATCGCCCGCTTCGTCGCGGGCCTCGCCCCAGGCGATGAGACCGCCGAAGCTCGGCTCCGAGTGGAACGTCACCCCGCCCGTGCTGTTGACGACGAGGGCGATGGCGTTCCGCCCCTGTCGCAGCGCGGGCGCGAGGTCAACGGTGTCGTACTCGGGCTTGGAGGGGAAGAACCGCGCCGGCCCGTGGCCGAGCACCTGGCCGTTCACGATGAGGCGATAGCGCGTGTCGGCGAACACGTTCAGGCTGCCGCCGGCCGGCTTCGCCGCCAGCTCGAATGTCGTGCGAAACAGCCCCCAGCGGTTCCGCCCCCTGCCCTCGGCGTCGAACCAGATGAACCTGGCGTCCAACGGTGCCTCCTTACTTCCCAAACGCGAACGGGCACGAGCGGGTGGGGTCGGAGAACATGAGGCTCGCGGGCCAGTTCACCTTGTAGTCCTGCTCGTTGCCCCAGGCGTTGATGCACGAGAGGGAAACGCCGACGCGGACGACCTCGCCCGGGGCGCCCGTGGTCGGAAGGATGTCCTTGCCGCCGCGCCCGGCGATGCCGCCGACGAGCTTCACCTCGGCGAAGGGGATGCGGGCCATGACGGCATAGCCGGGCCGGCCCCTGAACGAGGCGCCCGTGACGGCCCCCAAGTGCCGCCCGAGGGGATGGCTCGACAGGTCGTCGAGCTTCGCCGCCCAGATGCAGTCGCGCGGCAGGGCGTAGTTGGCCGCCCACTCCTTGCCCTCGCGGTTGTGGTGGCGGTGCTTGAAGAGCGCGGGAGAGCCGTCGCTTGTCATCCCCAAAGTAAACTGCTCTTCTTCCAGCCACAGTTCCACGCAGTCGAACTGCCACATGGCGTTGCCCTTCGGGTCATCGAAATGCATGGTGTCGTCGGCGACGAGGAACATGGCATAGAGGCTGGCCCCGTCGTGGGCGATTGCGCCGATGGCTGTGCCTGCGCGAAAGGTCTGCCAGAGGTCGTCTGGCACGGACCTACGGAACCCAGGTGTAGGAAGCATAACGATTTGCGGCATGACGCCCGCGTTCTCCCAGGGAGCCCAGTCGCCGCTGGCTTTCAGCTCAGGCACCCTTGGGATGGTGAGGAGGCGCTCGACGGGCTTGCCTTGTGTTCGGTCAGGCAAGGGCGGCGGACCGGCTTGGGTGGCAGGATTGTTCCACGTGAAACGTATAACGCTACGCTCGATTGTGTCGGCACCCTCGACGCGCAGCCGGGCGAAACGCCCGATTGCGTCGTCTTCCACATAGGCCCCAGGCTTGCCGTCGGGGCGCAGGTAGGCGTGGACGCCGTAGCGGAGGTCCACGAAGCCGATGCTGTAGTTGCACGGCCAGCTCCAGTTGCCCGTGGCGAGGCGCAGGCCGTCGGCGTTGAAGAGGTCCACCTGTCCGCCGAAGCTCTTGGCGGCCATGATCCAGGCGTTCTTCCCGTCGTTGACGGCGCTGACCGACATGTAGTTGCCGCCCGAGCTGAGGGCGAACCAGAGGGGCGTGCCGTCGGGCGTGGAGCGGCCCACGCCCGTGCCGTCCGCGCCCCACCCGGGCACCATCTTGTTGTAGAGGTCGGTCACGGCCAGGTAGTAGATGTCGCCCGTCGTGCGGTCGGCGGTGATGGCGGCATTGCACTTCATCTTGCGGGGCGAGGGGTCCTCCTTGGGGCCGAGGGTGACGGGGTGGTCGAAGTCGAAGGTCGGGTTGCCCTGGCCATCGAGGCCCTGGAAGGGGATGCGCTTGAACTCGAGGCTGTAGTGCCCGCCGGCAATGATGTCGCCGCCCTTGGTGAAGGCGATGGTGGTGTAGGCCCAGCCGCCGAGGGCCTTGTGGCGGTTGTCGTAGTCGAGGGCGGTGCGGGGCTTCAGCGGGTCGCTCACGTCAAGGAGCAACAGGTCGCCCTTGCCGTGGCGGCTGAAGTAGAAGATGAACGGCCTGCCGCCGAGGACGACCGCCCCGTGGGGCGAGCCGGGCGAGAGGCTCACCGGTTTCTTCTCACCGGGCACCTCCACGCTGCCGCGGGGGCTCTCGACCAGCCACTCCCAGGCCCCTGTCTTCGGGTCAACGCGGAAGATGCCCGGCCAGCAGTAGACGTATTCGGGCTGGGTCGGGTGGACGACCGCGGTGTCCATGAAGTTGCTCAGGGCCTCAAAGGCCACGGCGCCGCTCTCGGGCCACAGGCAGCGGAGGCGTGCGTGCTCGCACAGCAGCAACCGCCCGTCGGGCGTGATGGCCGCGTCGCGCGGGTCGCTGAAGAGGTCGGACGCGACGGGTGTCCACTCCCCCTTCGGCCGCTCGCGGCCCAGGGTGCGGATGATCTTGCCGCTCGCGGCGTCGAGCCAGGCGACCTTGGCCGCCTTGCGGTCAATGACGGCGAGCCGCCCCGCGCCGGCGGCGAGATACTGCGGTGTCTCGAGGCCCGTCGCGTAACGCTGGCCAACCGAGCCATCGGGTCTGAGCGAGACAACCTCCTTTGTGGGCGGGACGTCCCCGTCCCGCGAATCGCGGCGTGTGGACACGCCGCCCACAGGGCCTGCCAAGGCCCACAGGGCGCCCTTCTCATCCGCCGCCACGTCGCCGGCGCCGGGCAGGGGCCAATCGCGCTTCTTCTGGCCGGAAGCGAGATCAATAGAGCGAATGAGACTGAGGTCGGGGATGCCCACGAAGGCGGTCTGGCCGATGACGGCCACGCCCGCGACGCCGCCCGGCGCCTTCTCGCCTGGGGCGAAGACGGGATAGCTGTCGGCCCCGTTGGCCATCTTCGCCCGCTCGCAGGAGGGCGTGAGGCGGATCAGCTTCGTCCCCTCGCCCTTGCCCACCGCGCCGATGAAGCCTTCCACAGGAGTTGTGGGCGGGATGTCCTCCTCCCGCGTCTTTGTGGGCGGGACGTCCCCGTCCCGCGTATCGCGGCGTGGAGACACGCCGCCCACAATGCCCGACACGCCGCCCACGAGGGCGAGCCCCCCGGTGAAGTCTTTCTCGGCGAAGTTGGTGGCCTGGATCGGTTGGCCGGACGATGCGTAGCGTCGGAGCGGGTAGCCCGCCTCGTCATAGATAGTGGTGATGACGAAGCCGCCATCGGGCAGCGCCACCACGCGGTCGGCATTGTCGCAGTGGTAGGCCCCCATCGCCGCCCCGTTGTCGCCCATTGCCCCGTCGTCCACGATCCGCACGTCGTGGCTCACGCTCCGCACCTCGTACTCGCCCGCGGGCGCCGGCTGCCCGAGGTCATCCAGTCCATCCCAGTAGAGATCGGCCACGCGAGGGGCGTCCGCAAGCAGTGTCCGCACGAGGGTGCCATCGGTGCGGTAGACTCCGGCGCTCTGGCGGACCTGCGCCGGCCCTCTGGCCTTCAGCGTGGCAATCTTGCGCCAGCCTGCCGCGGGTCGGGGGTCGGGATAGTCGTAGGCCCCAACGCACACGGCCTTGCCGCGGACTCGGAGAGGCCTGCCGTCGCGGTCCTGCGTCGGCTCGGGATCGATCTTGGCGCCCACGGCCATGCCCGGGAGCCCTCCACCCCAAGCGGCTGCGGGGTCAATGCGCAGGTCGCCCCCGTCGGGGTCAACGAAGCTGGGGGGCACGTGCGCGCTCTGGCGGTCTTGGCCCGAAGCGGCGTCCCACTCATAGGGGTTGGCGATGGCCGGCACAGCGCCCCAGGGGCCGGTTGTGCCGGTGAGAACGTTGTGGCGGCTGGTCCAGGCGGCGGCGGAGACTTCGTCCGCAATCAGGTTCGAGTTGTTGGCCGCAAGGATCGAGTTGGTGATAGAGCCCCATCCGCACGCGAGCAGGAGCGCCCCGGCCGTGGACGAGCCGGTGATCGTGGCGTGTGTCACCCGCGTCGCCCGCGTGCCCTTGACGAATAACCCGATGCCGCAGCGGCGGAAGACGCAGGCGTCCACGCTCAGGTCTTCCGTGCTTTCCGTCGCCAGGCCGCGCGAGAGGCCGTCGAAGGTGCATCGCTCGACAGTGATTCCGAGACACCTCTCTGCCTTGACCCCCTGCCCGGCCCCGCGGAACGTGAGGCCCGAGGCGACAAAGCAATGCAACCGATAGAGGTGGAGCGCCGGCTCCATCGGGTTGGCCGGCTCGAGGACGACGGGGCCGGGCTTCTCGCCCGTGAGCTTGCCGCTCTCGTCGCCGGTGATCGCCATCGTCGAGCCGTCGGCGGCGAAGCGCTCGGCGAGGAGCGCGGCGCAGCGGTAGGTCCCCGGCCCAATCACGATGGAATCGCCGTGGTTCACCGCCTGCACGGCGCGCAGCACCGTGGCGAAGGCGGTCTTCGGCGTCTTGCCGTCGGCCTGATCGTTGCCGCTCTGGCGGACGAACCAGGTTTGGGCGAAGGCCGAAGAGGCGGCGAAGAACACGACAATGCATTGCAGGGCGGTTCGCATGTGGGCGCTCCCTGAAGAAGGGACGAATAACCTCCCGCAGGTTCCAAACCTGCGGGAGGTTGGGGCCTACGGCTTGAAGATCAGTTCGCCCCAGTTGCGGGGCTCGAGCTTGAGTTCGAAGACCTCGTCGTTGACGATGCCGGTGGCCTGGTTGCTCCAGTGGGTGCGCAGCACGGTGTCTTTGCCCGCCGGGTCGCCGTGGGTGACGCCGAAGTCGCCGCGAAGGACCAACCCATCCCTTGGCTTGATGCCCAGTGCGGCCAGGGGAATGGCGGCCTGGACGGTGTAGCCCTTCCTGTCGCCGTGGGGCTTGACGGTGATCTTGGCATCGCCGATGACCGTGACGCTCTCGACCGTGTAGCCGTCGCGGACGACGCCGGAGTAGAACTTCTTGGGGGCCTTGTCGGCGGACTTCGGGCGGAAGAGGACGGCGGTGGGCGTGCCCTTGAAGGGGCCGATGGAGAGGCGCAGATCGCCGAGGACGGCTTCGGTCCGCTTCGGGTCGGCGGCGGGGTCGGTGCCGAGCTGGAAGTCCACGGTGTCGCCGCCGCAATAGAGGAACTCGGGGGCCTCGGCGCCGTTGACCCAGGGGGTGGCGTCCTTGACGTCCCAGGCGAGATAGAGGTTCGCGTCGTCCCACGCCGCGGCGGTGCGGACGGCGGCGTCATCCTGCTTCTTGTAGGCGGCGACCTCGGCGCCCTGGGTGTCCTTGTTGAAGTCGCCGGTGAAGGTGGGGGTAAGTTTCTTGATGGTGAGTCGTCGGGTGCCGACGGCCTCCTGGAGGTATTTCTCGCGGAGGGTGCGTGCTTGAGCGACTTCGGCGTCGGTGATGGTGAGGCGGCGGGGGTCTTTGCGGCCGAGGAGGCCGGGCAGGCCGCCGCGGCGGCCGGGCTCGAGGCGCTTCACGGTGTCGAGGCCGACGACGCGGATGTTCCAGAAGCCGGTCTTGCCGGCCTGAAGGTAGAGCTGGCCGTCGGGCGTGGCGGCGATGGAGCCGCCGAAGTCCTCGCCGCCCATGCCGGGCGGCACGTTGTCGAGGATGGCGCCGGGCTTGGCCTCGTCGGGGAAACGCATCTTCATCGGGTCGCCCTGGAAGAGGCGGGTGAGGTAGAAGCCCTCGCCGGTGAGGATGTGCCATTCGCCGCAGTTGGTGGGGATGACCCAGAGGTTGCCGATGGGCTCGGGGAGCCTGGCGGCGCCGCAGGGGCCGTAGGAGCCGCGAATCATGCCGACCTCGGGCGGCACGGCACGGTGGGAGCCGTGGACGCCGTTGAAGTTGTCGGGATAGCGCCAGATTTCCTGGCCCGTGGCGATATGGCCGCACTGGAACCAGGTCATGTCCACCCCATACTCGCCGCCCTTGAGCACGAGCGTGCCGTCGGCGGAGCCGAGGCCGGCGAGGGGCATCTTCGTGGGCTTGGCGAGGTCGTACTTCGGGGCGCCGCAGGGGGTGAAGCCGGCGACCTTGAACTGCTTGTCGCCGGAGTAGAGCGTGAGGTCGGGGGTCATGTTCATATACCAGCCGCTGAAGCGCAGTTCGCCGTCCACGCCCGTGATTTCGCCGGGCTGGCGCGCGCCGTCGCCGTTCTCGTCGGCCCAGAGCATCGTCCTGGCTGGCTTGACGTTCTGGCCGTGGCCGGTGGTGGGAATCTCCTTGCCGTCCTTGTCGGCGTAGAAGACGACGGTGCGGAGCCTCCAGTCGGTGTCGCCAAGGCGTTCGTAGACTTGGAGCGGGCCGAGGTTGTAGCTCCAGTTGGGTGCCGTGGCGAGGTAGAGACGCCCGTTGGCGCCGAGGGCGAAGCGCGCGTTGCTCATGCCCTCGCGGGTGATGGTGGCCAGGCACTTGTCGCGGCCGGTCTTGGGGTCGAGGCGCCACTCGCACGAGTGGCCGACCATGACGAGGGGGTCGAGGGGGTTGATGGCGCCGCCGAGGGCGCCGTAGGCGGTGGGGCCGAAGAACTCGCGGACGAGGGCGCCCGTCTCGGTGTTCCACACACTCACGCGCTTGGGCTTGTCGTCGGCCTCCATCGCCCAGAGCTGGCCTTTGGCATCCACGGTGAGCGCCTTGACGAACCGCATCCCGTCGGGCTGCCAGGGGCCCAAGAGCGCCCGCCCGCCTTTGCGGCCGATGGCCTTCAGCAGTTTGCCCTCGGAATTGTAGACGAGCACCTGGTTGTCGGGGTCGCCGACGGCGACGTAGGCATTCCCCTTGGCGTCGAGGGCGATGGCGTTTGCACCCTGGAGGTTCTCGATGAAGGGCTTGGCCTCGCCGGTCTCGGGGTTGGTGGCGAGCACGGACTTCCAGCCCGAAACAACGAAGAGGACGCGGGATCTGTCGGACTTGTCCGACCCGTCCGACTTGTCGGGCCCCGCCGCCTCGATGTCCACGGGCGCGGGCACGGCGAGCTTCTTGAGGAGGGCGCCGCTCTTGCCGTCGAGGACGAGCACGGTGTCGCGCTTGGTGAAGCCGACGTAGACCCTGCCGCCGCGGGCGTGGAGGCAACTCGCGCGCTCGCCCTTGTCGAGCGCAATGCCCGCGAGCTTGGCGGCATCGAGGTCGGTGGAGCCGCTGCCGGCCCAGTCGGTGAAGCCGCCGGTCTGGGCGTCGGCGCGGAAGAGCAAGCCGTCCCAGTTCATCGCGTAGACCGTCCCGCCGTCCACCGTGACGAGTTCGGCGCCGCTCATTCCGCCGCGGCTGAGGCGCCATTGGACGTTGCCGCCGAGGTCGCAGGCGACGAGGGCCTTGCCGGCCTCGGCGCCGGACCAGCCGAGATAGACCTTGTCTTTGTCGGCGTCGCAGGCGAAGGGCACGCCGTGGTCGCCGCCCCAGTTGGTCTTGCCGCTCGGGCCGTCCCAGGGCGCCGAGCCGCCGTTGCAGGCCCAGCCGACCAGGCGCAGGCCGATGCCCTTGTGCCACAGGGCATCCCACGTGTAGGTGCCGGCGGGCACGGGCTGGCCCGGCTGCCGCCAGTTGGGGGTGGTCAAGCCGTCCCACTTGACGGTGTGCGTGCCCCTGGTGCGGAACTCGCAGTTGAGGAGCTGGCGGACGGCTCTCCCCTCGGCGTCGCGGATGTTGAGCGAAATGTAGCCGTCTTCGGGCATGGTGAATGTGATCTCCTCGAAGCCGAGGAGTTCCTTGACCTTGATCAGCCCCGTCCAGTCAATGACCGGCACGCCCTGCTGCATCGTGGTGGGGAACTCGCGGGCGTCGGCGAGGCGGAGCTTGCGGGGCGTCACGTTGCCCCTGGCCTCCAGCGTGCCCGTGCCCCAGCACTGGCTGCTCATGAAGGTGAACACGCGGTCGGGCACGACGCCTGCCTTGAAGATGTCCTTGATCGTGATGCGGAACCGGGCCTCGGTGCAGAAATTGGGCTCGAGGGTGACGCCGATCTCATCGCCCGCCTTGGGCGCGCCGACCCCCTCCTTGCACAGGAGCCTCCAGGGGAGGGCGATCTCCTGGACGTAGCCCTTGCCGTCAGCGTTCTTGCGGAACTCCTGGGCGGCGCCGGCCGTCTGGGCGTCCTTCATCCCGCCCTGATCGAACTTCTTGCCGTAGGCGAGGTCAATCACGTCAATCCCGTCGCGGTCGATCCAGGCGGTGACGTGGGTGGTGCGTTCCTTGTCGGGCTGGGTGGGCGCGGTGACGAGGCGCACCTGGAGGCAGTCGCCCGCGAAGCCATAGTCGCCCTTCGAGCTGCCGGGATTGTTCATCGGCGTCTCGTCGAGCCAGCGGGCGAGGAGGTAGAGGTTTTCGGCGTCGTACATCAGGTGGAACCAGCAGGCGAGCTTGTCGCGCAGGTTCTCCACGTCGCCGCAGGCGAACACGCCGCCCGAGAGGTCCCAGTCGTCGGCCTTGCCGTCCACGACGACTTTGCCCGGTGCGGGCAGCACCTGGATGCCGAGGTTCTCGGTTTCAGTGGCCTCCGCCGCGAGCGCGAACAGAACGATGCCGAGGATGGCCGTGCACGGTCGTTGCATGATTCCGGGCTCCTATTGGGTCAGGCGGGTCTTCAGGGCCTCGAGCAGTCCATCGGGCGGCTCGCAGGGCAGCTCGATGGGCCTGTTCCGCAGCGCGCTGGTGTAGAGGCCGAGGATGGCGTTGAACTGCTCGAGCGAGCGCTCGAGGCAACACGGGTGCGGTTTCGCGGGGTCCTCCAGCCAGTCGAAGCAGGCCCCGGTGAGGCGGGCCTGGGCCAGGTCGTCCTCGACCCCATAGTGGTGCTCGCCGCGCTCGTAGCCCGCGTCGTGGGTCTGACGCTCCCACGACCACATCGTCCACTGCACGAAGCCGCGGGTGCCATAGACCGAGATGCGCTTGTGGTGGTAGCGGCTCTCCTGGGCGGTGGCCAGCGGGGCGCACAGGCCGCACACCATCATCGCGCTCACGGCGTTGGCGAAGCGGAAGCTGGCAGCGGCCATCGAGGGGGCCGGCTGACGCGACGCCAGGTCCTCGGCGCCGCCCACCTGGCCGAACACGCTGGCGAACGGGGCGAAGCCGTTGTAGCTGTGGGCCAGCTCCAGCACGTGCACGCCCTGGTCGAGCGGCGTCGAGCGGGCGGAGACGTCTATGAACCGCACCTCGCCGATGCGGCCTTCGGCCACGTCGCGCTTGAGCTCGAGGTTGCGCGCGTGGAAGTGGAGTTGGGTGTTGACGGCGAACCTCGTGGGGCCGCGCTCGCCGAGGGCCCGGAGAGCCCGCCAGTCCTCGCCCTGGAGGGCGATGGGCTTCTCCACGATGGCCACGGGCACCCGGTGCTCGACGGCGATCGTCATCGTGGGCACGCGCAGGCCGGGCAGCGTGACGATGTGCAAGAGGTCCGGCTTCTCGCGGTCGAGCATCTCGTGGGCGTCGCGGTAACGGGTGGCGACGCCGAACTCGTCGCCGAAGTCGTTGAGCCGCTTCTCACCGAGGTCGCAGATGGCCGCGATCTTGCCCCGCTGCACGGCCTTATAGGCTCGCGCGTGGCCTCGCGCCCGCGGCCCGCAGCCGAGGAATGCGCACTTGAACATAACGTGCTCCTGAGAGAAAGTGTCGCGCTCCTGGAACAGGCACTCTAATCGAAGCCGCCGCGGGATGCAAGCGGGCGTGGGCCGCGGAGGCTTTGAAACCGCTGCTCCGGCCGCGAATCACTCTGCATTCCTCCGGGCAGCGACAGGCGTCTCGCTTGTCGAAAACGACCGCAAGCGGGACGCTTGCGGCTGCGTTGGAGACCCTGGCCGACGCCGCGTGGTTCCGGCCACGGCAAACTGATTCGCGGCCGGGGCAGTATCTCGGAACCCCCACGGCCTGCGACGCCGGCGGGGGCCACCCCAGAACCCCATGTGCCGCAATGCCTTACGCTCTCCGGCCATTCCCGCTCCATACTTGCTCATCCCGCAGATGAGCGAGTATGGCCGGAGCCGCGAGAATCGCCTATTCTCGCCCATCTGCCCATGCTGTATCACTTTCCCCCTCACAGGGTTGATACAGCATGGGCGCGCTGCGCCCCCAGGCACTCGGCACGGCCCTCCCCAGAAACCGCCAGGGCCGCCAGGAGCAGACCTCCCCACGCTCTGCGCAGGCCAGTCGAACCAAGATCGCCAAACCCTGAAGAGCCGGTCTTGAGATTGCCTCTTTGCCCCTTGCTTCTGCATGCTCCGATCCGTATAATCGCGTAAGCGTCGTCGTGACGCCGGGTTGCAGCGGTGGTTCCCGCCTGTCACGCGCATCGAGGAGGGTGAGCTCATGCCAGAGCGGATGTCGAGGCTGCTGGCTCTCTGCGTTGACATTGACCGCACAGCCATCCAGACCTACAAGCGATTGGCCTCCGAGGAGCCGGACGAGCGCCTGCGCTCCTGCTGGGAACGCCTGGCGGGCGAGGAAGAACCGCATGCCCGGTACTGGTCGCGTCTGGCCCGCACGGCCGACGAGGGCCTCGCGCCGGTGCTCTTCGACGACCCGGACCAGGCGATCGCCGAACTCGAGGAGGTGGCGAGCGAAGTCAGCCGGGTTGCCGCCGGAGCGCGGGCGTCGGCAGATTCGCTCCAGCGCGCCCGTCTGAGCCTGCGCCTCGAGCTCCACCTGCTGCACCCGGCCTACGCCACGCTGCTGAATCTGCTCGATGCGTTCGAGGAGGAGGCCCCCAAGGAGCGCCGCGCCGACCATCTCGACCGCTTTCTGATCGCGCTGCGGGATTACACCAGGAACGATCCCGATCTGGAGCTGGTGGCCAAGGCGGCGCGCCAGCTCTGGCTGCGCAACCGCGAACTCCTTCACGCGGCGCAGACCGATACCCTGATGGGGCTGTACAACTACCGCGGCTTCTGGACGGCGGCGCTGCCTCTCGCGAGCCTGGCGCAGCGGCAGAGGGAGCGGGTGGCCGTGCTGATGCTGGACGTGGACGGTTTGAGGGCGATCAACGACACGCTGGGCCATGCGGCCGGCGACGACGTGCTCCGGGACGTCGCGGACGCCCTGCGCGACACCCTGCGCGACGCCGACGTGGCCTGCCGCATCGGCGGCGATGAGTTCGTCGCGCTCCTCGTGGGGGTGGACGACGCAGGGCTGCAAGCCGTCGTGAAGCGCCTCCAGGATGCAACGGCGGCCCTCTCGGTCTCCGGGCGTCAGGTCACGGTCAGCATCGGCGTGGCGGGGGGGCTGCTGGAGGGCGATGTCACCCAGGGCATCGAGTACTTCATGCGGGAGAGCGAGAGAAACATGCACGCCGCGAAACGCGAGCGGATGGCCGAGGGGCCCGCGTGCGTAAGCGCGCTCGGGGTGTGCTGACCGCCAGCGGTCGGTCCCCGGCCGGCGCCCGGAGAGACGCGCCTCCCCACGCGAGCTACGGCGCGAAACGGCAGGCGCCCCAGAGGGCCGGCTGGAGCCGCGCTTCGGTGGGGATGTCGCTCGTGATGTTCGTGTCGCGGTTGTGCCAGCAGGCGCGCAGAGCCGTGGCCGTGCCCTTCGGGTCGCTGAAGAGCACGCCGAAGTCAATCCGCCCCTCGCCGCGGGGCACGGACGCCCCGCCCGCAACGCCAAGGAGCGCCCAGGGGATGGCGGCCTCGACCGTGTAGCCCGCGTTCCCCTTCGCCACCGCAACCTTCACTTCGTCGGCCAGCCGCACTTCGTCCATCGTCACGGCATTGGGGCGGCCGGCGCCCTCGAAGGCGTCGAAGGTGAACGGGCGCTTCGCGGCCGACACGGGGCGGTAGAGCACGGCCCGCGGCCTGCCCTCGAGCTCGGTGAGGAGGAGGCGCAGGTCGCCTGCGCGGGGATTGGGGTCGCCGAGCTTCTCGCCGGGCGGCCGCCAGAAGAGGTCCACCGCGTCGCCCCCCTTGAAGGCGAGTTCCCAGCGGGGGGCCTTGTTGAGGAGCGGGCTGGGGTCGCGGACCTCCCAGGCGACGTACAGGTTGGCCTCGTCGCAGGCGGCCAGCACGCGGGCGCCGCGTTCAGCGTCCACCTTGATCTCCACAGCTCCCTCGCGGGGCCAGTCGTCGAGCTTGCCGTCGAGCGCGATGGGCTTGGCTGCCCGCGGGACCGTCACGGCGGCAGCGCTCTTCCCGCCGGTGAGGCGGAGCTGGCGGATCTCGGCCATTCGGGGCAGGTGCTGCGGGCGAATCTCGGTCTCGCCCGCGATCCGGCGCACCGAGTCGAGGCCCGTCACCTCGAACACGCGGCAGTCGGTGAAGCCGCTGGTGAGCAGGTAGCGCCCGTCGGCCAGGCGACTGAAAGTGCCGTGGAACGACTCCTGGCCGGGGGCCATCTGGTTGGCGAGGAAGCCGCGCTCGGGCCGGTCGGGCCAGCTCTCGAAGCTGGCGCGCGCGTCGGCGAAGAGCTGGGCGACGTAGAGCATGTCGTCGGTGAAGAGATAGCGCTGGCCGAAGTCGGAGACCCAGCAGACCACCTCGCCGCCGGCGGAGAGGTCGGCCACGCCGTGGGCCTGGAAGGGGTAGAGCACGACGCCCGGCTCGGGCAGGCGATAGGTCCAGCGGCCCGTGTGCTCGCCGCGGAACCAGAAGGTGCGGCGGGGCGGCGCATCGGCGGGCCAGATGCGGCGCATCTCGTCGAAGTAGTCGCCGCGCTCGCCGGCGCAGCCGCTGTTGTAGCTGCCGTCGCGCAGGCCGATCCCGTTCTGGCATTCGCCGGCCATCGGCTCGAAGCGGGTGAGGTCGTAGAGCGGCGTGCCGCCGGGCGTGACGGCCACGCAGCGCAGGCGCAGGCCGGGCCGTGCGACGCCGCGGCTGAAGAACAGGTCGAGGTTCTGCGAGGGGCGCAGGCCCCAGTAGTCGGTGCCGCCCCAGTCGGCGCTGCCGCCGCGCACCACCTCGTCGTCGTCCACCCGGCCGTCGTCGTCGCGGTCGAGCCAGGCGAGGCGCTTCTCGGGGTCGAGGTGGACGCAGAGGGCCCAGCGGCGGTCGGGCCGCTCGCGGAAGATCTGGCGCGCGCCGCGGCACTTGTGGATGTAGGCCCGGCCCTGGAAGGCCATCATGTACTCGGCCTCCACGTTGCCGCCCGTGGCATGGTCGCCTTCGCCCACGGCGATGCCGAGCTTCGCGGCCCCCTCGGGCAGCACGAGGCCGACCTGGCGGAGCTGCCAGTCGCCCGTCTCGAGGTTGACCCGGAACTGCATGTCGCGGTAGAAGGCCATCGTGGGGTCGAGGGGGTTGATGACGCCGCCGCCGCCGTAGCCGGTGTCGCCGAGGAAGTCGCGCTGCCAGCGGCGCCCCTTCCACACGCTCACGCGCTTGGGCCGCTGGGAGTTCTCGACCACCCAGAGCCGCCCGGCGGAGTCGAGGGCCAGGCCGCTGGGATTGAGGAAGCCTTCGGCCGGCTCGTACCAGCCGTTCTGCGTGCGGCCGCCCCTCTGGCCGATCTCGGTTGTGCGGCGTCGGCCCAGGAGGTCGCGCCAGTAGCACCGCACCTGATGCAGCGGCGCGCCGAAGGCCGCGTAGGCCGTGCCATCGGGGTGATAGGCCACGGCCTGCGCGGTGCTGAAGTCGCCCTGGACGATGGTGTGGATGTCGCCGGTCGTGGCGTTGAGCTCGACGAGGCCGGTGTTCGTTGCAACCAGCAATCGGCCGGGCCCGGCGGCGCCCAGCTCGCCCGCGCCGTCCAGGCGCAGGTCGCGCACGGGCTGAAGCGTGTGACGGTCGAACATGCGGATGAGCGACTTGCCCTGGACGGAGAGGAAGACCCCGCTCGGCAGCACGGCGAAGCCGGCGGCCGTCTCCTTGTCGCCCAGGAGCGCCAGGCGCTTCGTGGGCTTGCCGTCGGGGCCCTTGAGGTCGAGCCACTGGCCGGTCTCGGCGTCGAACTTCATGAGGCCGCGGGGCGTGATGCCCAGCCAGTTGCTGTCGCCGCGGCTCGTGTAGGCGTAGAGGATGCCCTCGCAGAACGCCAGGCGGTCGGGCTCGCCGCTCTTGGCGGTCCAGACCTTGCGCCCCTGCTCGTCCACGGCGAAGAGGGGGAAGCCGGCCTCGGCCCCGAGGCCGCCCAGGAAGACGCGCCCTTCGCCCGTGGCCACGCATTGGAGGTTCCCGTGGTCCGGCCCCCAGGCGCCGGTGCCGTCGCTATTGGCCCAGGGACAGACGCGGTTCGGCTGGTAGAAGCTCATCCGCCAGCGGACGTCAATGGGGCCGCGCGTGAGGCCCACCCAGCGGTACTGGCCGAGGGGCAGCGGCTCGTTGCGGTCGCTGAGGCCCGACCAGAAGACCGTGTGGTGGCCCTGGGCGAACGGCACGCCGCCGAGCAGGCTGCACACGCGGTTGCCCGCTGCGTCCTCGATGGCGATGGAGGCAAAGCCGTCGTGGGGCATCTCGAAGGTGACGGGCACGAGGCCGGGCGGCTCAGCCTTGCGGGCGGCCATCCAGGGCGGGGGCGGGAGCGAGAGGTTGCCTTTCTCTTCGAGAATCAGCCGGCCCCAGGCCTTCGTGTTCGTCCAGAAGAAGTCGGTCTGCGTCTCGCCGTCGGCCAGGTTGTCGGTCACGCGGCTGCGGGGCCAGGTCTGGGCGTCGGCGTCGCCCCAGAACATCTCGAGGCCGAGGCGCAGGTCGGCTGTGCGGGCGGGCGCCTTGCCGTCGCTGGTGATGACCTTCCACGGGAGCTTGATCTCCTGCGTGTAGCCCCTGCCGTCGGGCGCGAGGCGGAATGCCTGCTGGGCCCCGAGCTGCTCGGGGTAGACGGGGCGGTCCACCTTCGCCGCCTCCGCCTTGCCGCCCACCGGGCCGTAGTGGACCGTCATCGCCGGCTTGCGGCCGGGCGCGTAGTACCAGGCATCAATGTGGCTGATGAAGCCGGCCATGTTGCAACGGAGTTGCACGGCATCGGACCGCCAGCCGTTGCCGACCATCGTGGCGGGGTCGATCTTGTTCACCATCGGCGTGGTGTCGCGAAACACGAAGGCCAGGTAGAGCGCCTCGGCGTCCCACATGGCGGCCACGCGCACGCTCTCGGTGTCGAGGAGGTGCTCGACGTCCTTGCAGCACACGATGGCCCCCGACGTGTCCCATTCCCCCAGGTCACCGTCAATCGCCACCTTCGCGGGCGCCGGCACCGCGTGCAGCCCGTGATTCAGCGTCCGCTCGGCGAGGGCGGGACAGCTCAGGGCGAGAACGCACGAGGCGAGGCAGAGAGCCAGGCTGGCTGAGCGCACGATGTCACTTCTCCTTCTCGAATTCGAGCGTCCCCCACAAGTTCGGCTGGAGGCGGGCCTCGGAGGGGACGTCGGACATGATCTTGGTGTTCTGGTTGGCCCAGTAGACGCGGTCCACGGCGCGGGTGCCGGTCTGGTCGGAGAGGACTCTGCCCACATCACCACGGATGATCGGGGTCTTCGCGGGGTCGAGGTGGAGGGCGGCGAGCGGCACGGCGGCCTCGAGGACGAAGCGGTCGCCCTTCCGCTCGACGGCGACCTTCGCCTCCGCGAGGATGGCGACGCGGTCCATGTAGAGGGTGCGCCAGGGCGAGGAAAAGGGGAGCCGGGCCTCCTTCGGTGTGCCAGGGACGACGTAGTCGTAGAGGATGGCGGCGGGCCTGCCGCCGACCATCGTGAAGCTCAGGCGGATATCGCCCTCGGCCGCGTCGGAGCGCTTCGGGTCGAGGCCGGCCCGCGTCTCCAGCATCACGTCCACCACATCGCCGGTCTTGAAGGCCTCGAGGAAGTCGTCGGCCTTCGCGGCGTTCTGGAAGACCGCGCGGTCGTCCTTGCCCTCGAAGAGGACGTAGAGGTGGGCGTCGTCGTAGCCGAGGGCGAAGCCGTCGCCAAAGCGCTCCTTCGGCCAATCGTCGGGCTTTCCATCCACCGCGACGCCCTGGAGGCGGCGAACGGTCTGGCGTCTGGGCTGGGCAACGGCGAGGGCGCGTTGCTGGCGCAGGCGCTCGGCCGCGAGGAAATGCTCCTTCGTGACCGTGAACTCGCCGCCCGCGATGCGGCGGATCCCGTCGAGGCCGCGAAGCTCGACGACCGAGCAATGGGGCTGGCCGACGACGTAGAGGAACTTGTGGGCCTCGCGGCGCGGGGAGAAGAGACCGCCTGAAGGCGGGACCACGAGCGAGCGAACCTTCTGGAAGGTGCCGCCGAAGTGCTCGTCGCCGAGCGAAACCTGGTTCATCAGGGCATCGGAGGGCGGCGTGTCCATCCGCCACGAGAGGCCCCGCCGCACGTCGCGGAACACGCGGTCAATGTAGAGGCCGTCGGCGGTGAAGAGGTAGGTCGCGCCGAGGTTGCTGTTGAGGCAGATGACCTCGCCGACCTCCTGGTTGACCCAGGCGGAGCCGAAGAAGCGGGTGGGCGCGATGAGTACGCCCGGCTCGCTGCCGAGGGCGCCCGTGTCGTGTCCCGCGTGGAGGCCGGGCCAGAGGTTCTTGTAGCGCCAGCGGATCCGGCCGTCGGGGGCCATGCTGGTGACGTAGTGGTCGAGGCTGATGGCGTTGCCCTCGCGGTCGGTGAAGACGGCGTCGGCGGCGTGCCGGCCCTCGAAGGTGTGGAAGGCCGTGGGCAGGCGCCAGACGGGATAGCCCTCTCTCGTGAGCCGCTCGACGCGGAAGAAGGCGATGCCCGCGACGCCGTAGTGGCCGTCGCTGAGGGCGACCTCGAAGTCCTCGTTCATGCGGAACTGCCACGTGGCGCCTGCGCGGTCGGCGACCTTCTCGCCGAGCATGAGCTTGCCGAATTGCACCTCGTCGCGCTGCACCTTGCCGTCGGCGTTGGCATCGGTCCAGGCGAAGATCGCGTGGTCGGCAGGCACGTCGAAGCGCTTGCGCAGCCACTCGGGCACGGTGCCGAGGGCGGCGACGGGGCGGACGAAGCCCCCTTGGGCCTCGCGGGGCAGGGACGCCCCGCCCACCGGGTCAACGTAGACCCAGAGCGTGGTGTTGCTGCCGTTGGCCCAGCCCTGCCAGCTTGTGAGGAAGAGCGTGCTCGTGCGGCGGAAGAGCGACCGCTGCTCGCGGCGAAAGGGATAGGAGGGGTAGCTGCCGAAGCGGTCGTAGCGGTCGTCGTCGCTCCGCCAGAAGAGATGCGTGAGGCGAATGGCGCCCGTCCGGGGGTCGCGGCGGAACTCTTTGCCGTGGTAGAAGAAGTGGTTCTCGTCGGCGGGGTCCATCTCGCCGCCGCCGCCGTACATCGGCGGGCCGAGCACCTGGTTGATGCAGCGGCCGGCCAGGTCCCACACGCTCGTGCGCTTGAGGTCCTCACTGAATTCACAAACCCAGACGTTGCCCTTGACGTCCACCTCGACGCCCGAGGGGCTTTCCAGGTTGTCGGGGTCGAAGGCGCCCACACGGTGCTTGCCCGGCTTGCCGATGGCGCGGAGCGGCTTGCCGTCGCGGGAGAAGACCTTCACCTGGTGCACGGGGTCCATCTCGCCCACGTAGAAGCAGCCTGCCTCGTCCACGGCCAGCCCGAGCGGATTCGTGAGGCCGGTCACGACGGGCCTCACGTCGCCCGTCTGGCGATGGATGAGGACCACACGCGAGCCGCTCACGGCAGCCAGATGGTCGGCGTCGTAGGGGCGGATGCGGCCGGGCTTCTCGAGGGCGATCTCCTTCACGACCGTCATCTGCTCGTGGTCGAGGAGCTTCCAAGCGATGTTCCAGGCGAAGCCGGCGGGCCGGGCGGCGAGGTTCTTCGAGAGGTCCAGCACGAGGACGACGTTCTTCGCGCGGTCGGCGAGCCAGGCGCGGTCGCCGGCGACGGCGAGGCCCTGGATATCGGCCTTCTCGTCCTTCGCCAGGTCGCGGCCGAGCAGGCGGCGGCTGGCCTTGGTCGTGCGGTGGACCTGGATCATCACGATCTTGTCCTTCACCCAGCCGCCCTGCTCGACGTAGTAGATGAAGTCGCCGTCGGCGGCCAGCACACGCGGGCAGGCCAGCCAGATGCGGCCCGAGCCCCAGAGTTTCTTCATGTCCAGGTCGGCCTCGAGCAGCGCGTGGCCCGCTTCGCAGAAGGTGCCGGCCCACATGGTGGGCGGCGTGTCCCCACGCCGCGTGTCGCGGGACGGGGATGTCCCGCCCACAACGGTGCCCACCACATCCTGCGGCGGCACGTGGTCGGCCAGCCAGCCGCCGGTCGTGTCGGCCGTGATCCAGGCCAGCCCGTGCTTCTTGAGCGGGTAGTAGGAGAACAGGTAGTGGAGCGACAGCGGCGGGTGCCACAGCCCCCGCCAGCGGTAGCGGCCGGGCGGGGCGACTTTCGCCGCGTCGGGCGACGGCTCGTGGAAGAAGTGGTTCGGCCGCTCGTACGGCGGCCAGTAGTCCTCCAGCGTCCGCAGGTCCCACCAGGCCGTGTGCCGTCCCTTCGGGAAGCTTTCGCCGGACACGAGGTTCTCGATGACGCGGCCCTTGTCATCGAGTATCTGGATGGTGGCCAAGCCGCCCTGCGGCAGGTCGAACGTGATGGGCACGATGCCCTCGGGCGCCGCGCTGGGCTTCGCGAGGCGTGTGGGGGCGGGGCGGTCGGCGAGGTCCTCGAACACGACGAGTTCGCCGATGGAGACCACGGTGGGGTCGGCCCCTTCGCCGCCGGCGGCGAGCTCCTTCGTGGTGCCTGCGATGGCCAGGAAGCGCAGGGCGCGCGTTTCGACCGTCTGGCCGAAGTCGCAATAGGCCTCCCAGAAGAGCGGCGGGCGCCAGGGCTTACGGGTCGTCAGCTTGCCGATGGTCTCCCACCCCTCGTGGTAACCTCCCGCAGGTTTGGAGTCTGCGGGAGGCTGGACCCAGCGCTGGACGAGGATTTCGGCGAAGCCGGGCTGGTGGGCGCCGATGAAGGCCGCGCAGCCGCGCATCGGGCGCGGCGCGCCCCAGTCGAGCACGATCCACTCGGGCCTCTCGGGCGAAAGCGGCTCCAGGCGCTCCCCGCTCGACCAGTTGCTGTGGCCCACCGCGCCGTTGAGGAGCACGGCGGGGTCATTGAGCTGCGCGTCGGGCGCGAAGCCGCGCGAGCGCGGCCCGCTCGAACTCACAAAGAGGTCGGCCAGCGGCGCCACGTTCACGTATCGCCCCGCCAGCATCGTGGCGAAGGCCAGCTCGGCGCGGAACTTGCCGCTGCTGTCGGGCGACATCGGGCCGCTGAGCCGCACCGCCTTCGTCACCACGCCCGGCGGCAGGGGCACGACGCGCAACTCGTGCGACTCGGAGCCAGGATACGGCGCCTCGGCCCAGTTCCCGTCCTTCAGCGGCTCTGCCGCTGCGTCGGGCTTCAGGTAGCTCACGCGCCACTTGCCATAGGCCAGCACGGTGCCGACCGGCACCGGCTGCTTGAGCGCAATGACGAAGTGCGCGTCGCCTCCCTCGGCCGTCGCCTCCGTGCGCCAGACGTCGTGGCCGATGGCCTCGGCCCGCAGAACGCCCTTGTGCGCCGCCACGCGGCCGGGCAAGGCATAGCTCCCCTCGGCGTCCGGCACCAGAACCTCCCGCAGGCTCCGAACCTGCGGGAGGTCCGGCCCGCTCCACGCGAAGTGCATCGCCACACAGGCCATCAGAGAGACAAGGCGTCTGGGCATCTCTTCCTCGACAAGCGTGGTTGCGGCAAGACCCTCCCTGCGTGTAGATTATAGGTTCGACGCCGCACATGCAACTCGCACAGGAGGATCGCAGGATGACCGCTGCCGAGTTCACCCTCATGGCCTGTTCGATTCTTGCCCCGATCACCGCGCTCGCCGAGGGGCCGCCCGAGGCGAAGTGGGACATCGCGTCCCTCGCCCGCATCGTGCAGCCGATGAAGCACGACATGAAGGGCCGCCTGCCGCTCATCCTGTGGAACTTCCCCCTGCCCCGCAACGACCAGGCCGCGAAGATGCGCGAGGACGGCTCGCTCCGCAAGGCGATTGACGTGTTGGCCGAGCGCGGCATCGTGCCCACCGTGGAACTGGGCTGGGAGTGGACCCCCGCCGGGGCAATGGCGATGGCCAGGACCCTCGACGAGGCCGGCTGCCCCGTCTTCATCCTCCAGCCCGACTGCGAGCTGCTGGAGAAGGGCGCCTGGGCCCACTGCACGGTGTGGGGCGAAGGCCCCGACGCCACGCGGAAGAACGAGACCCGCAAGTGGCCGTGCCTGCCGCTGGCCGACCCGCGCGACGGAGCCGAGCGGGTGCGCAAGATGCTCCAGCCCTTCAAGGAGGCCGGCATCCGCGTGGCCGGCGTGTGGTTCGACGACGAGGCCCTGCCCCACCCCTGGAACGGCTGTTTCGAAGCGCAACGCAAGTCCGAAGAATGCCGCAAGCACTACCCGCCCGGCGTGCTGGACGATTTCAAGCGGTTCAATGAATGGACGTATGCGCTGCGCTCGCGCCTCATCGTCGAGATCATGGCCAGGCCCGTGCGCGAGCTGTTCCCCAACGCCATCGTCGGCAACTACGGCGAGTTCGCCTCCAGCGCCGAGATGCCGTTCGAGGGCCTGCGCCCGCCGCGCAAGCTCGACCCCAGCGTGCCCCTTATGCCCTCCGCTTACGCGAACACCAACCTGCTCCCTCGCCACTTCAAGCCTGATGAGCCCGTGACGCAGGAGAAGGCCGACGCCATCTACTTCTTCGACCTGATGCGCACCGTGAGCACCTGCAACGCCAACCGCCAGCCCGGCCAGCTCAGCATCCCGTTCCTCAGCCGCTACACGCCTGACAACCCCGACCCGCGCTTCCTGGTGCCGATGAGCCAGCGGGCCTTCCGCGAGGTGGTTTGGCACACCTTCCTGCGCGGCGCCGCCACCATCTACGTGTTCAACCTGGGCTATCCCACGCGGCCCCAGACCGTCACGCCCGCCCTCTCGTTCGAGTCGGTCGAGGACGTGCGGAGCGTCTACGACGCTCTCCTCGCCCACCGCGAGTTCCTCGACAAGGGCGAGCCGGTGAACTTCAGGTTCCCGCCGCTCTTCAGCGCGGAGCCGGTGTGGTCGGGGTTGCGGCTGGGCGACCGATGCCTGGTGCGCACCTTCACCCTCGGTGCCGTGGCCGCCAAGGTCGAGGTCACCCCTTTCCCCGGCGTCACCCTCACCCTCGACGCCCCGCCCGAGGGCGCGCTGCTTGTCGTCCACAACGATGGCCGAGTCCGGAGACTCTGACGGGCCGCGCTAAGTCAGCCGGCCGACACGCAGCCCTGACCCCCGCCCTCAACTGGCCGGGTTCCCGCCTACCGTAGCAATCGGGGCAGCGGCCAGCCTGCGGATGACTTGCCACATGGCATCGGCATCCTTCGCCGCGAGGAGGGCTTCGCGGTTCGCCGCCACGCCCATGGCCGCAGCCAGGGTGCGCAGGACTCGGAGCTGCTGGACCGGCTCGCTGGTCGGCGTGACGACGAGGAACAGGATGCGCACGGGCAGGCCGTCGGGGGCGTTCCACTCGAGGCCGGCCGGCGCCAGGCCAACGGCCACCACAGGCTGCGGGGCAGTGGCGAGGCGCGCGTGGGGCACGGCGATGCCGTTGCCGAGCGCGGTGCCCATGGTGTTCTCGCGCGCCAGCGCGGCGGCGGCGATGGCCTCGGCGTCGCCCTCGGGCAGATGGCGCGCCGCCACGGCGCACAGCTCGCGGATCGCCTCGTCGCGCGAAGCCGCCCGGAGCGCCGGCACCAGGGCGCTGCGGGCGAAGAAGGACGCCACCCCCTCGGCGCGCAGGCCGCGCAGCGCCCACTTCATCCAGGGGCCGAGGGCCAGGGTGGACGCCAGGGCGCCGAACACGATGGCCACGAAGACCGCCTCGGAGATCACGTGGAACTCAAGAGCCAGGATGCCGACGACGATCTGCATCTCGCCGCCCGGCGTATGGGCCACGGCGATCACGTGGCGCTCGCCGGCCGGCCGGCCCGACAGCCGCGCCCCCACCCACGCCCCCAGGAAGCGGCCCGCCACCCCGATGGCCAGGATGAACACCACCAGAAAGAGGTCAAACTGGGCCAGAAAGTCCACCTTCAGCCCGATCGAGGCGAAGAACAGGGGGACCAGGATGGCGCGCACCATCTGCGCGATGACGTGGCGGGTCTTCTCCGACAGGGCCTTGGCCTCGCCGGCCATGATGCCGGCGATGAAGAAGCCGAAGAGTGCGTGGATGCCGATCTGGAGGGTGATGGCGCCGCCCAGCATGCCGAGCAGGCAGATGAAGGTGAGCGACGTGCCCGGCTCGGGCAGGCCCCAGCGATGGAAGGCGGCGAGCGCGCGGTCCGTGGCCAGCCGCCCCAGCGTCAGGCACGCCACGGCGAAGGCCACCGTGGCGGCCAGAATGAACGGCACGGTCGCGAGGTTCATCCCGCCCTCGGTCGCGTAGCCCAGGATCACGGCGAACACGATCCAGCCCACCACGTCGTTGATCGTGAGCGCGCACAGGATCAGCAGCCCGGTGTCGCTGCGGTACAGGTTCAGGTCCTGCATCACCCGCGCCGTCACCGGCAGCGCGCTGATGGTCATGATCGTGGCCACGAAGAGCGCGAAGAGAAGGCGATCGCCGCCATCGCCGACATAGGCCGCCGGCAGCAGCAGGCAGGGCACGAAGGCCACCAGCATGGGCAGCACGAGGTCCGACAGCGAGATGAGGGCCCCCTCGCGCCGCTGCCGCCAGGCCGCCGTGAAATCGGTTTCCAGCCCCATCTGGAGCAGGAAGAACAGGATGCCCATCCAGGCGAGCGTCTCAAGCATGCCCGACTGGGCGGGGTTATCGGGGAAGATGGCCTGGCGGAGCGCCGGGGCGACCCGCCCGAGGATCGTGGGGCCGAGGGCCACCCCCACCAGCACCTCGCCCGTGATCGCCGGCTGCCCCACACGCGACAAGAGGATCCCCGCCGCCCGCGACAGGCCCAGCAGAAGGATCACCTGCACGAGGAACAGGAAGAGATTGGTTTCGTCGAGATAATGCACCCCGGCTCATCCCTCTGCGGCGGCAGGCTCCTCCGTCGTCACGCTCACAACTCCCGCTTCGCCAGCATAGCGCCTGGTTCGACCCCTGGCAAGCCCATCGCGAGGGCCGAGCGTGCCCGCGGAGCCTGTCCCGCGCCGCGTGGAACGGATGGGCCGAGTCAATCGAGCCCGAGTTCCTGCACCAGCTCGCTCACCTCTCCCTCGTCGGGGAAGCGGCCGGTCTTGTGCTTTGAGTACACGAGCTTGCCATCCACCGTCACGTCGAAGATGCCGCCGCTGCTTTCGATGAGCTTCACCTGGGCGTCGAACGCTTGCTTCAGCTCGACTGCCACACGGGCAGCCGTCGGGCGATAGTTTCAGGCCGTGCAGTACTTGATCTCCACGTTCACAGGTCATCTCCTTTCCACGAGGGCGGAGCGGACGAAGGCCGGGGCGAGGGGCGTGAGGCCGAGAGGGGTCTGCTTGATCTGGTTGGCCTTGCCCTCGACGGCCGTGGCGGCGAGGAACCCCGCGCAGCATCGCGGGCAGTGCTGGGCCGAGAGGGCGATGCGGCGGGCGAGCTTGGCATATTCCTTCTGCCGCGGCCTGGGCGCGTGCTCGGCGAGCAGGGCGCGGAAGCCCTCGGCGTCGCCCGCGGCTGCCTTCTCGGCGAGCGCGCCGAGCAACGCGGCGCCTGCACTCCAGGCCTCCTCCTGCTCCTTCGCGTAGGCCGCCTGGCCCTCGGCGTCGTTCTTCCTCACCCTGCGCGGCGCCACGCCCGCGGGGATGAGGCCGAGCGACTTCGTGCGGAAGTAGACCTGGCAGGTGTTGCAGTAGGCCTTCTTCCACAGGATGATCGGCACGACGAGGCTGCCGAGCACGAAGCCGGCGACCTCCAGCGCCCGCAGGCCATAGCCCCAGGCGCCCAGCGGCTGACCGGGCATCCCGCCCGCGCCCTTCCACGCGAAGGCGCGCGTCGCGGCGTCGAAGTACTCCCAGAAGCCCAGCGGTGTGCCGTCCCGGTAAACGGGCTTGAGCACCGTGTACTCGATATACTGCGCGGCGAAGTAGGCGGCGATCTGCACGAGCACGATCGTCCACAGCAGCATCTTGGTGATCTTCACGCCGGCGAACCACGAGGCCAGGCCGTAACCGCTGGCGGCCGCCAGGCCCACGAGAATGGCCCCCACGGGGATCACGTAATTGGCGTACCAGCCCATCACGTTCGCGTCGGCATGGCGGTTGAGCAGGTAAACGCCGAGGAGGGCCAGCGTGGTGGTGATCAGCCCCGCGCCCAGGACGAGGCGAACCTGCCCGCCCGTGGCGACGGGGGCGGGGGTGGGTTCGCTGCTGCTCATGGCTTCTCTCCTGAGTGTCACGTCTCGTGTTCGGCGCGTTCCAAGATAGCGTGTGGGACGTTTCTCGGCAAGCTCACAAGGTGCGCCGCTGGCCGTCAACGCGGGCGATGGGGTCGGCGTGCTGCTCAGGGGCTGGGCGCCAGGGCGTCGCCACGTATCGCCTCGATCCCCCCGGGCCCCCGGCCTCGTGGGCGCGGTCGGCGGCCATTTCGTTATGCACCTGGCGCGGAGCTTTCCCTTCCGCGGGCCAGTATTCGCGCCCTGCCCCGGTCGGTTCCATTCGCGCAGATTCGCGCGATTCGCGGTCCATCACTCTCTCCTCGTGATCCCCTTGCCGCACAGGGGCACGATGTCGCGGGCCTCGGGGGCGCGGTACTCGAAGATGGTGAAGCCCCTCGTGCCCAGCTTCCGCGTGACGCCGATGAAGTCGATCAGCTTCACGATGTTGTCGCCCGGGGGCCAGACGCCCAGGCCGATGCCGGGATAGCAGGGCACCTTGCCCGCCCACTCGGTCTGCTGCTTCACGAGGTTCTCGAACGACGCGATGTGCGGCGTGTAGTCCATCGGGCACACGAAGTCGAGCCAGCCCTGCTCGCACCAGAGCTTCCAGTCCTGGCCCACGTTGTCGCGGTCCACGGCCCAGTTGGGGAAGACGGCGGCGGAGATCTTCACCTTGGGCTTGGCCTTGCGGACCTGTTCGGCGGTGGCGGAGACGACTTTGGTGATCTGCTCGCGGCGGAAGTCGAGCCATTTCTGGCGAATCGCATCATCCTTTCGCGTGTCGGCGGGCCAGTTGGCGACCTTCGCCCCGATGGCCTTCTCAAAGCGATCGCGGCAGCCGGGGCAGAAGCAGCCCTCGGGGCCGGGGTAGCGGATGTAGTCGAAGTGAACGCCGTCCACGTCGTACTTGGTGGCGACCTCCACCATCGCATCAATCTCGAGCCTCTGGTTGTCGGGGTGGGAGGGGCAGAGCCAGGTCGGCTCGGGCTTGCCGCCGAACATCACCTGGGTGCGCCCCTCGGCCTTCATTCGCGCGAGGAAGTCCTTCGGGGCGTTCCAGCCCATGTTGTAGTTGACCTTCCAGACGTGGCACTCGACGTGGTGTTTGCGGCAGGCGGCGACGCAGCGGGCGATCTGGTCGCCCTTCTCCTTCACCTCGGGCGCGACGGGCAGCACGGAGCTTTCGTAGTAGGCCAGGCCGCCCCAGAGCATGTTGGGCAGGATGGCGGTGAAGCCGTTCTCGGCCAGGACCTTGATGGATTCGTCCCACTCCATCCCCGCCGGCCCGAAGGCGCTGTGGCACCAGAAGGCCCGGTGCTCGCCCCTGAGGGGCTTCTGCGCGGCGCAGTAGGCGGCGATGGCGGCCTGATGGGCTTCGGCGGCGGTGGCGATGGCCCCCGGGAACTCTCTCTCCGCGACCAGCCGAACCGCCTTGTCCCTGAGCGCCCTCGCCGCACCATCGAGGTACTCGAATCGCCCGAACTGGCCGATTCGCTGGATGGCCGCGTTCGCCACCTGCTCCCAGAGCTTCGGCTCGAAGTGGCCGAGCATGGCGAGAACGAGGCGGTCCTTGTTCGCCAGGTCGTCGGAGAGAAGGACGTGGGTCATGTGGATCGCGTGTTCGGAGACGATAATGGCCGGCTCCCCGGTCGGCTCGCCCCTGTCGTTGAACCAGTTGGCAACGACGCGGCTCTTGCCCTCGACGGGTTGGACCCGGAGGATGTTCCACGAGAGCTGCCTGGCCGCCGGCGGCATTCCCGCCAAGCCGTCGCCGGCCTTGCGGATTTCGGCGAAGTGGCCGCGATACTTCTGCGGCACGTGGTCGCCGCCCGCGATACCCACGAGGTCGCGGAGCTGCCACGGCGGGGCGTAGAAGGAGATGAGCCTGCCGCCACCGCGCAGGAAGTCGCCAATGGCCGCGGCCACGGGGTCGAGCAGGCCGGGGTTGTGGGGCAGGATGGCGATCTTCTTGCCCTTGAGGCGTTCGACGGTGACATCGAGGTCGCTGATGACGGCGTAGGCGAGGCCGAGGCGGTCGAGGGTGTCGGCCACGGCCTTGGTGAAGGTGGCGACGGACTGGGCTTCGTCGGGGCGGGTCTTGGCGACCGATTCGCCGCGGAGGATGGCGATGGGCGCGTCGGCGCCCAGGAGGCCCAGGTTGGCGATGAAGAACTCCGTGTCGCGGTTCGCCCCGCGCCAGGCGGAGATGCGAATCGTGTCCACCGAGCCCCAGCCGGCGGGGGTCTCCTCCATTCGCGTATCGGTCTTCTCGATCTTCACGCGGGCCCACTGGCCCGCGGCCTCGGGGGCGAAGCTGGTGGCATACCAGCCGCCGCCGCTGCGAAGGTAGAGGCTGAACTGCGACACGGGCGACGCGTCGGCGCAGTAGACGTCGAACTGGAGTCCCTGGCAAGCCGTGAGGTCGAGCTTGAGCTCGCGGTCCCAGGAGGCGCGGTCGTGCTTCGTGCCCTGGAAGTTGCAGGGCAGGCGGAGCGCGCGGCGGCCCTCGATGGCCGCGGCCTCGGCGGGGGCCGTGCCCCACATGGGCTTCCAGGCGGCGGGCTGGGCGAGGTCGTCGGCGAGCGGGTAGTTGGCCTTGGGCGGCGGCTCGACCGCCCGCGCGGCCGCGGCGACGGCAAACAGGATGCTGAACGTCCTGAACATGGCTGTGGCCCTCGGAGTGCTGGGGGTCCCGCAGGCGATTATACCGGTTCGCGCGGGCCATGAAAAGAGCCGACGCGGCTCGCGCCGCGTCGGCCCCTCGCGCACTCCAGCCGCGTTCGCCCCCCTCCCGAGCTAGCCGCGCTTGCGTCGCCTGCCGGCCAGGGCCAGCAGGCCCCCTCCGATGAGCAGGAGGGTGGACGGCTCGGGCTGAACCGCGACGTGGTCCCAGGCGTTCCATACCCAGAACGGCGGCAAACCCTGGCCCCCTTCCGGGGGCGGGAAGAAGTTGCTGAACCCGCCCGTGATGTTCTCGTCGAAGCGCAGGATGGTGATGCTCGAGAGGTCGAAGGCGCTGCCCGGCACGTTGTGGATGAATGGCGAGCCGGCGAAGGTGGGCCAGTTGGACGCCCCCGTGACCGGGTCAATCACGAGCGTGGACCACTGGCCTGCCGGCACCTCGCCCGGCCCGCCCGCGTGCCAGATCCATTCGCGGTAGTTGCCGAACTGGTCCACGATGTTCAGCGAGAAGAGCGTGCTGACCACCGGCGGGAAGATCGAGAACTCGATCACCGTGTTCTTGAGGTTGGGGTCCTGGGGATACACGTAGTCCCAGGCTGCGGCCATCCGTGTGTCTTGCCCCAGCGGCTCGGGCGGCCCCCACGCCATGACCAGACCCGGCTCACCTTGCCACGGGCTGCCCATCACGTAGAGTTCAGGCGTGAAGAAGAGGGCCGATTGGTACTCGGGGGGCCATGCCTCCTCCTCCCGAACCATCTGCTCGAACACGGGCCCCGGCACCGGCTTGATGCGCCCGTCGCTCAGGGCCGCCTGCCATTCTGCCTGGGTGCCGATTCGGAAGATCGGCGTCGCATTGGCAGCCGGCAGACACAGGAAGACGGCGAGGAGGACGACAACGGGTAACTCTCTCCGAGTAACCATGGCAGCACCTCCACAAGACCGCGCCGCTGCGATTGGTAAGCGCTCCAGGTGCTCTATTCCCCTTCATGTGTAAGGCGCAGCAAACCGCGTGCCGCTCACACGCCTCGTCGCTGATCACTGGCGTCTTCGGATCGGAAGTGGAACTCACCAGGATGCAACAACTTGTGCAATATGCCTGGTGAGGTGCGCAGAGGCAGACCGCGTTCGTGGGGCGGGACCCGAAGGGGCATGTTGCCGTCCGTCAACATCTGCGTGATGGTCTGGGCAGTGGCATGGTCGTAAGAACTATGGCGACATGCCCTTCAGGCCATGTTGCCTGGCGGCAACATCGCGTGACGAAAGTCAACATGCTAAGGGGCGGGCGGCAGAGCTGGTCTTGGTGGAAGGCCGGGGGCCGGGCTGGGCGGCGCGTCGTCGGCAGGCGGTTGGCGGAACGCGACGAGTGTAGGGAGTTCGAACGGGTCGGGGATGGCCAAACGCACGAAGGCCGCGCTTGGACGCTGCAATTCAGGCGCCCTGGCGATGGCGGCGAGGCGCGAGAGGTCCCAGGTCGGGTCATCGGTCGTCGCGGGGCGGTCGGCCTTCGGGACGAAGGCCGCTGAGACAAGTGGCGCGAGGCGGGGGTCAGGTGATACGGCATGGGCCAGCGGCACCGTGGGCATCGCGGGCACGCGCGGCTCGAAGGGGCTGCGGTCCCAGGCGAGGGGCGGCTGATCGGTCGTGGGGCGAAGGCGCGCGGCCTGCGGCGTGTCGGCGGCCACGCGACGCGGGCTTTCGACGGGCCGCGCGGGCGGCACCGAGGCCACCCGTGGCGCCAGGCTTCGGCCAGCGTCGCTGCCCAGGGGCAGATGTACGACGTTGGCGGCGTCGGGTGCCGCCGCATAGGCCCCCGGCGCGGCTTCGAGCCTTCGGAGCGGCGGCGGCACGATGGCGAGGGGCGGCTTATCCACCGTCGGGCGCAGCGGGGCCGGGCCGCGCTGGTCGCCGGGCAGAAGCCGCGGTATGCCGAAACCGCCCGCCATCGGCAGCCACGGGCGGATGGGTGCAGGGACTAGCGTGCCGGAGGCCGCGGCGCGCGGTGCGGGCGCGAGGGGAGGCAGCACCGCCTGGGCGGCGGCGCCGCCCGCGGTGTCCACCCGAACAATGGGGTGCGGCTCGGCGGCGCCGGCGACGGCAGCCGGCGGCCACAGGCTGGATGCCTGTGCCGCCAGGCAGAGGCAGATGTGGAGCAGTTTCGTCGGCGTCAGGCTCAGGCTCACGCTACTTGGCCTCGATGATGAGGGTCACGGGGGCGCCTTCGTCGGGCAGCACGTACTTGTTGGTCTCCATGCGCAGGAGCGTGGAATCCTTCATCGTGAGATTGGTCTGGAACACGGTTTCGTCGGTGACGGGGAAGAGGGTGATGAGGGTGCCGCCGAGGTCGGCGCCGTAGGTCTTGAGCGGTTTGTCGGGGTCGGGCTGGCGCATCACGGAGCCGGTGAAGTGCCACTTGAGGGGGGGCAGGGTCTTGCCGGTGCGGCGGTCCACCATCGTGCGTTCCATCGGCAGGAGACGCGGCTTGCCCTCGATGAAGCCCGGGACGGCGAGGAAGATGTTCACCTCGGGGCCTGTGGCGGGGCTCTCGTCGCCGCGTGCGGGGCTGCCGGGCTTGAGGCCGAGCTGTTCGAGGGCCTTGTGGATGTCGCTGGGTTTGACCTCGAAGGTGACGACGGTTTCGTGGGCCTTCTGGCCGTGGGGCGCGGGGAAGGTGGCGACGACCTCGAGGGGGTAGATTTCCTGGAGGTTGGGCAGCTTGCGCGGGGCGATGTGGGCGGGGATTTCGATGCGGCGGCGTTTCTTGTCCACGTGGAACGTGGCGACGGGTTTCTGGGCGGCGCCGGCTTTGTCAGAGACGCAGACGACGGCGCAGGGGACGTCGGCGGCCGAGGTGCCCTCGAGGTTGCACGTGGCGAGGTACAGGTCGCCGCCGTGCACGAGGGGCGAGCCGAACACCATGCCCGGCGCCTGCACGGCGGGGTCGGCCGCCACGTCGAGGGTCCACTGCACCTTGCCGTCGGCCAGTCCCACGGCATAGAGCACGCACTTGAGGTCGGCGACGTATACGGTTTCGCCGGCGAGGGCCGGCCCGGCGAAGAAGGGGTTGGGAGCGAGGAACTCCCACTTCTGTTCGCCGGTCTGGACGTTCCAGGCCCGCACGCGGCCGTCGGTGCAGGTGAAGACGGCGAGGTCGCCCTGGACAGCGATGGCGGAGAGGACGCCGCCGGGCAGGTCCTTGCGCCACTTGATCTGGCCGTTGCCGAGGTCGAGGGCGAGCACTTCGCCCTGGGCCTTGGGGATGAGCTTCTTGTCGAAGCGGATGCTGCTGCACCCGACGAGCACGAGGTTGCCGATGACGGTGGGGCCGGCCCAGGGGTTGATCTTCAGCGGCGTCTCCCAGAGGAGGCTGCCGTCGTTGGCGTTGAGGCACACGAGCGCGCACTTGCCGACCTTGTCTTCCTCGATGTAGGCGGAGCCGGCGAGCACCCGGTCGCCGGCGACGGCGACGGGGGCGTCCACGTGCCACTTGCCCTCGCCCTGGCGCCAGAGGAGCTTGGGGGCGGGCTTGGGCAGCGCGTCCTCGCTGGGCGGGATGGCGAACTGGGGGTCCTTCTTCTTCTCCTCCTCGTAGCGGGCGGTGAGCTCGGCCCAGCGCTGGGCGATGAGCTTCTCGATGGCCGTCAGGTCCTGCTCGTTGCCGTCGAGGGTCACGCGCTTGAGGTCCACGCACAGGATGCCCGCCTCGCCGCCGCCGGCGTAGACGCGGCCGTTGTGAACGGTGGGCGCGCCTTCGAGGTGGACCAGTTTGCCTGGCAAGGGGAGCTGCCAGAGGGGACGGCCCGTGTCGGCCTTGAGGGCGTAGAGGATGGCCCCGTCGGTCTGGTGCATGCCGTCGCCGAACACGATCAGGCCCTCGACCACGGCCGGCGAGCAGACCATGGGGAGTTTGAGGAAGGGGGCGCTTTTCGACCACACGATGCGCTGGGGCGCGTCGGCGTCGGTGTGGAGGACGTGGAAGACGCCGGTGTTGAAGGCGCCGAGGCCTGAGACAAGGAGCGTCTTGCCGAGCGGCACGGGCGATGCGATGAAGTGCTGCTGGGCCTTGAAGACCCAGTGCACCTTGCCGGCCTTGGGGCCGGGCTGGCCGTCGAGGCAGCCGGTGCGTTCGGGGTTGCCGCGGTGGGTCGGCCAGTCGGCGCTCTGGGCCGCGCAGGCGAAGAGCAAGGCGGCCAGTGCGAAGTGCGGAGTGCGGAGTGCGGATCTCATTGCGTCAGGTTCTCGCTCTGCTTTCCGTGGCTCTTCTGATTCGCGTAGATTCGCGCGATTCGCGGTTTCAGCTCACTTGCCCTGGGCCAAACGGGTGGCAGCGGCCAGGCGGGCGGGGTCGCCCAGGAAGATGGCCGATTCCTGGCCCTCGTTGTTGAACACAACGTCGGGCACCTTGTCGCGGTTGAAGTCGAGCACGGCGACGCCGCGGGTGTTGAAGATGCGGTAGCGGAGGCCGAGTTCGTCGGTCGCGTCGGTGAAGGTGCCGTTGCCGTTGTTCTTGAGGTAGCGGTTGGGTCCTTTGAGGCAGCCGAGGAGGAGGTCGAGGCGGCCGCGGTTGTTGACGTCGGCCCAGGTGGCGCAGGCCACGTGGCCGAGGGGCAGGGCGAGGTCGCCGGCCTTGGCCGTGACGTCGGTGAAGCGGCCCTGGCCGTCGTTGCGGAAGAGCTTGCCGCCGGCCGCGCCCTGGGGCACGAAGAGGTCGGGGGCCTTGTCGCCGTCGAAGTCGCCGAACACGGGGGCCACGCGGCCGGCCTGGTAGGCGATGCCCGAGTTGGCCGCGCCGGCGAAGCCGGTGGGCAGGTTGAGCACGAGGTAGCCGGTGCCGGCGCTGTAGAGGAAGTCCTCGCGCCCGTCGCCGTTCACGTCGGCCACGGCCAGGTGGTCGCCTTTGAGGCGGCCCGCGAGGCCGTGGAGGCCGAGGCCCATCTTGTCCGACACGTCCTCGAAGAGCGGCGGCACGGGCGGGGCGATCTCCTGGGGGGTGGCGAAGTAGAAGGCGAACTCGCCGGAGCCGTTGCAGATTTTCATGAGGAGCTTGTTCTTGCCGGCCTGCATCTTGAGGGTGAGTTTGGCCTGGTCGGGCGCGCAGCCGCGGTCGGTGTTTTCGGCGTGGACCTTCTGGCCGTTGAGCCACACGGTGAGCGTGTCGTCGCTGCCGAGGGAGACGGGCAGGTCCATGGCGCCGGGGAGGTCGAACTCGCGGTAGACGTAGACGGCGGCGTTGTCATTGGACTCGGGGGTGAAGAGGGCGAGGTTGCTGATCTGGCCGTCGGTGAAGGGGCCTTCCTTCCAGGTGACCTTCTGGTTGTTCTTGCCCTGGTATTCGGCCTTGAGGTCCACGCCGCGCTCGGGGGGATAGACGGCGTCGAAGCCGCGGCGTTCGGTGTTGTCGAAGGGGCCGGCGTAGTACCACTTGCCCACCTTGGGCGCGTCGGCCTTGGGGGCCTCGTGGGCGATGTTGCGGTAGAGGCGCAGGCCCTGGAAGCCGTCGGCGAGCAGGATGTCGGGGCGCTGGTTGCCGTCGTAGTCAATCCAGGCGGCGGCCGTGGTGTTGTAGTAGTCCTGGCGGGGGAGGCCGCGGCTCACGTCGGTGAACTTGGCCTCGCCCTCGTTGCGGAAGAGCTTGGGGCCGAGGGGGGTGGCGAGGAGGAGGTCGAGCTTGCCGTCGCCGTCGTAGTCGGCCCAGGCGGCGGCGTAGGCGCCGGTGCCGAGGGGCAGCGACACCTCGTTGAGCGATGTGCCGCCGTTCTGGAGCACGGCGACGCGGCCTGCGCCGAAGAGACAGAAGTCCATCTTTCCATCGCCGTCGAAGTCGGCGGGCGCGATGCCGCCGGCCTCGGGGTCCACGCGGGTGACCGAGGAGTAGTGGGTGAAGCCGGGCATGCCGAGGATGGGGCCGAATTCCTCGCCGCCCCAGCCGACGAAGTCGCGCTGGGGGTTGTAATCCTGGAGCTTCAGGCTGGCCTTCATGCGCTGGATCTTGCCGTTGCGCAGGTGGCAGGCCTGCTTGTCGTCCACCATGCACGGCACGATGACCTCCTGGCCGGCGAGGATGGCGGTGACGTAGGGGACCAGCCTCTCGGGCTTGCCGGCGTAGGAGCGCAGGAGGAAGGGCTCGGCGTGGCTGAGGGCCCACCATTCGCCGGCGTAGACCTGGTACCAGTAGTTCTGGATGCACATTTCGCCGGCGCCGCCGTTGTGGAAGAAGACGGCCTGCTGGCCCGGCTCGGCCCAGGCCATGATGTTCTGCCACTCGCGGGGATGGAAGCCGCCGCGGCCGATGTTGTGCTTGATCACGTCGCCCGGATGCGTGCCCTTGATGTCGCGCACCTTGCGGTAGACGATGAGGTTTTTCTCCTTGTCCACACTCTCGACACGGCACAGGAGGATGTTGGTCGAGTCGGCGATCAGCTTGCCGAGCGTGAAGGCGGCCTCGATGTAGGCGAGGGACGCGCCGGGGGCCAGCAGGAGGGCCAGCGCGAGGATGCAGGACGCGTACCGTGCGGTGCGTGACCTGGCCAGGGTCGCGTGCCGTGTACCACCTGCCGCGTGCCGCGCCATCTGGAATCTGGAACCTGCGCTCTGTGATGCCACGGGCGACTCCTATTTCTTCGGCGGTTCGGCGGCCGGCTTGAGCGCGGCGAGGCCTTGTTCGGCGGCCTTCGCCCACTCGGTGCCGGGGAATTCCTTGGCGACGCGCTGCCAGAGTTTCGCCGCCTCGTCGGGCTGGTTGAGGCCGATATAGGCCAGCGCGGCCTGGCACAGGGCCTGGCCGTTCAGCTCGGGGTAGTCGTAGGTGTAGGGCACGGCGAGGAGCGCCTTGGCGGCCTCGGGGTAGTTCTTCTGCTCGAGGCGGCACAGGCCGATCTGAAGCTGGGCCTTGGCGCCGAAGATGGACACGGTGCAGCGGGTGACGAGGGCGTACTGGTTGACGGCCTGATCGAGCTGCTTCATCATCTGCCAGGCCCAGCCGAGCTGATAGCGCCCCTCGTCGGCCCAGGGGCTGTTGGGATAGCGGTTGACGAGGGCATCGAGGGTGTTGCGGCACTGGTCCCACTGGCCGGCCTGGGCGAAGGCGTGGCCGAGGCGCAGCACGGCGCGGTCGCTGACGCCGGGGATGTTGTGGAACTGGCCGTTGTCGCGGAAGGGGAGGAGTTGCTCGATGGCCTTGGGCCAGTCGGCCTGCTGGAGGAGGGCCTCGCCGGCGAGGTAGCGCACTTCGCCGGCGAAGGGGGTGGCCTGGTTCTTCGCCACGGCCTGCACCTGGGCGAGGGCGGCCTTGGCGTCGTTGCGGGCGAGCAGGAGGGTGGCGAGGCGCAGGCGGATGCGTTCGGCCAGTTCGAGCGGCGGGTTCTTCTCGAGGGCCTCGGCGAGCAGCTCGAGGGCGCCGTCGGGGTTGGCGCGGCCGGCGCGCAGCTCGGCCAGCTCGAGGCGGGCCTGGATGGCCGGCACGGCGTCGGGCGCGGCGGCGATGAGGCGCGCGTAGGTTTCGTGGGCCAGCTTCTCCGAGGGCTGCGCGGGGATGGCCGTGAGCGGGAAGTCGGGCGGGCGAATCTCGCCGGGGTTCAGGGCCGCGGCGCCCGGCTTGCCGAGCCGCGCGAGGGTCTTCGCCACGGCGTCGGCCTGAAGCGCGAGACGCGCGGCCTCGATCTCGGCGTCGGCCAGCACGCGGTAGCACCAGGCCAGCTCGTAGAGGGCGCGGAGGCCCGCCTCGCTGCCGGGGGCCTTCTTGCCGAGTTCATCGGCCTGGGCGCGCAGGAACTCCACGGCCCCCGCGATGCCCTTGAGGCCCTGCTCGATGGCGGCCTTGGCCGCGGCGATCTCGTCGGGTTTGGCGCCCGGCTTCGTGGCGTTGGCCTTGGCGGCGGCCATCGAGGCGACCAGCTCCTCGCGCAGGCACTGCCCGGCGCGCCACTGGGCGTTCACCGCCTCGGGGCTGCCGGGGAACTGCTTGGCGATCTGGTCGAACACGGCGCGGGCCTCGGGCAGCTTGCCGGCCTCCTTGACGGCGAGGGCGTGCTCGTACTGGATGAGCGGCACCCACGAGCTGCGGGCGGGGTCGTTCTTCACCCGCTCCTCGTGCTGGCCGCGGCACTCTTCCATGAGTTTCATGGCCTCGGGCGCGCGGCCCTGCGCGCGCATCAGGCTCGACAGGCGCACGAGCGCCAGCGGGGCCACGGGCGCGTTGCGGAAGGGGTCGCCGCGGAAGCGCCCCAGCTCGTTCATCGCGTTGCCCGGGTCGCCGAGCAGGGCCAGGCACTTGGCCCGCTCGAACACGGCGGAGGGCATGGCGGGGTCCTGCGGGAACTGCTGCATGAAGCTCTCGTACACCTGGCGGGCGGCGCCGAGGAGCTTCTGGCGCTCGGCCGGCTCGACGAGCACGGCGCCGATGCGCTGCTGGCAGTAGCCGAGCTTGAGCATCGCGTCGGGGGCCTGGGCGCTCTTGGGGTTGGCCGCCACGAAGCCCTCGAGGAGCTTGGCCGCGCGCTCGCACTGCTCGATGAGCTTGGCCGCCAGCAGCGCGTCGTCGGCCTCGGGCGGCAGCGTGCGGATCAGGCAGTCGGCCAGCAGGTACGACACGAGGGCCAGGTCGCCCGTGCGCTCCATTTCGGGGATGGCGCTGAGGACCTCGATGGCCTGGGCATACTGGCCCAGGTGGTAGTGCGACGCGCCCATGCCGTGGCGCGCCAGGTTGGCGAACTGGAACTCGGGGAACTGCTGGAGGAGGCGCTGGTAGCGGGCGATGGCCTCGGTGAACTGCTTGGCGAGGTCCTGCGGGTTCACCTGGCCGGGCTTGGCGGTGGAGGCGGCCATGAAGGCGTTCTCGGCGGCGCGGAAGAGCACGGCCGGCAGCAGCGTGCTCTTGGGGAACGTTTGCTCGAAGCGCTGGGCCGCCTCGTCGGACTCGCGGTACATGCCGCCGAGGTGGAGGGCGGTGACCTGGCGTTGCAGGGCTTCCTCGGCGCGGTCGGGGTTGAGCTTCTCGTTGAGCACCTGGGCGTAGGTGCCGGCGGCCTCGCGGAACATCCTGGCGAGCTGCTGGGTGTCGGCCATCTCGAGCAGGATGTCGCCGCGGCGGAGCTTGGCGATGGGGTCGTTCTGGGCGAGCTGGTTCGCGCGGTCGGCGGCGCGGCGGAGGAGTTCGATGGCGCCGCGCACGGCCTGCTCGTAGGCCGGGGCGTTGTTGGGGTCGGCGGCGCCCACCTGGCTGCGGGCCAGCCACCAGAGGGCCTGGTCGCCCAGTTGCGGGTGCTCGGCGAGGGGTTGGAGGTTCTTGATCGCCTCGGGGAAGTTCTTGAGCTGCATCTGGCAGAAGCCCACGCGGAGCTGGGCCTCGGGCACGAGCGGGTTCTGGGGGAACTGCTGGAGCAGCGCGGTGAAGCCGGCGAGGGCCTCGGCGAAGCGCCCGTCCTCGGCCTGGATGAGCGCGAGGTAGAAGAGCGAGCGGATGACGTGCTCGGGCGGGGGGTTCCTGACGAGGGCTTCGAGGAACTCGCGCTGGTCGTTGCGCAGCGCGGCGGGGTTGCCGAGGGCGGCCTGGGCGGCCTTCTTGTGCTCGTCGTAGGCGGCGAGCACGGCCTTGTACTGGTTGGCGGCCTCGGCGCGTTCGCCGGCCAGGTGGTGGGTGCGGGCGAGCAGGTAGCGGGCGTGGATGCCGAACTCGTGCTGGAAGGGCGCGAGCTGGCTGAGGGCGCGGCCGGCCTCCAGGTACTCGCGCAGCGCGAACTTCGCGTAGCCCAGGTGGTAGAGGGCGAGGGCGCGGTACTGCGTCTTGCCGAGCACGGGGTCGGCGAGGAGCGCCGCGGCCAGGTCGGCCGCCTCCTTGAACTTGTCGGTGCGCAGGAGCATCTCGGCCTGGTCGCAGCGCGAGCGGGCCGCCCAGTCGAGCTCGGGGTTGGGCGGCGCGCCGGCCGCGGGAGCGGGCGCGGCCTGGACGCGCTGGGCGAAGAGGTCGGCCGCGGCGGCGAAGCTGCGGCCCGCCTCTTCGAACTGCGGGCGCGCCTGGTTGCGGAAGTTCTGCGCCTCGTTGGGCTTGGCGTCGGCCTCGGCGAGCATCCGGTAGCCCAGGCCGCGCCGCGCGACGCCCATGTAATGGAGGGCATAGGGCCGCTCGGCGAATTCGGCGTTGCCCACCACCTGGCCCAGCTCGTTCATCGCATTCTGGTAGTCGCGCGCCGGCCCCTCCAGCAGCGCCAACGCCATGCCGTAGCGGGCCGACACCGCATCCTTGTGTCCCCCGAAGCGTTGGAGGAACTCGCGGAAGCGCTCGATGGCGAAGGGGTAGTTCTGCTCGTTGTAGGCCTTGCGTGCGGCGTTGAGCACGAGCTTCGCCTGCTCGTCCGGCGGCATTTCGCCGGCGAACATCGGCAGGACGAGCAGGGCCAGGCTCAGCGCGGACAGGATGCTCCCGACCTTCCGAGGGAAGTCGTGTCTCATCGGAGTCTCCGGGCCTGATGAAATGCTCACAGGGGACGAGCCGTATTCTAACCTTTTTGGGCTTCGGGATACAAGCCCTTCTGGCGTCAGATTCGGTGTGCAAAGGTAATTGGTTGTCACGGCTCCGCCGTCAGCGGGCCGTAGGTGCCCGGCATGCGGTCGCGCGGGCCGATGCTCCGCCAGTGCCCCACCCACCACAGCGGTTCGCGGGCCGCCAGGTCCGCCTCGCACCAGGCCACCCCGTCGCGCCCCTGGTTCGAGGCCAGGATGCGTCCCAACGGGTCTATGACCATGCTATTGCCGTCGTATACAGAAGGCACAAGGTAGAGGCCGTTGTCGCGGGCGCGCACGCGGAAGACGGTTTCGCCCTCCACGCGCCCCTCTTTGTCCGCGAAGGTGGTGCCCCAGGTGGGTGCGAAGAGGATTTCGGCGCCCCGCAGGGCAAAGGCCGCCGCCGCCTCGGGGAAGAACCAGTCGTAACAGATCTGGATCGCCACGACGCCGAAGTCGGTCTTGAACACGGGGTACTCGCCGCCCGGGGCGATGCCCTTGAGCCACTCCTCGCGGGGCAGGTGCACTTTGCGATAGGTGCCGGCGAGCCGCCCCTCGCGGTCGAGCAGCACGGCCGTGTTGTAGAGGAGGTCGCCGTCGCGCTCCATCAGCCCGGCCACCACCCACAGGCGGCCGCGGCGGGCCGCCTCGCCCAGGGCCTTGGTCGAGGGGCCGGGGACCGGCTCGGCCACGTCGGCGACCGACTTGTTCGTGCCCACGAGCGTCAGCGCCTCGGGCAGGCACACGATGTCGAGGCCCAGCTTGCCCGCGGCGTCCACCTGCTCGCAGAAGCGCTTCAGGTTGCCTTCGGGCGTGCCGCCCTTGGGGCGCAGGTAGACGGTGCCGATCTTCACCTTCCGCGCCGCCGGCATCGGGGCCGGCCGTACGCTCGCGCGCTTCCAGAGCACCGAGCCGCCCTGGGGCCACTTGACTTCGAGCGACAGCCGCGCGCCGTCGGCCTCCTTCGGCGCGACGAGGACGTCGCTGAACCTCTTCTTCCCGCCCTCCCCTGCCGGCCCGCGCACGTACTCGCCCGCCGGGTGCACGGCCTCGCCCTTTGCCGTCCACAGCACCCGCACGAGCGCCGAGCGGAGGGGCGAGGGGATGTCGCGGAGTTCACAGCGCACCTCGATGGCGTACGCCTGCCCGCCCCGGATGCCCCGGAGGTCCTGCGTCACGCCGCCCACGGCGAACGGCTGGCCTGCGCTTTCCACCCGCAGGCCGCCCTGGGCCAATGTTGCCGTGCAGCCGGCCTTGTCCCACACGGGCCGCAGCGCCGTCCACCCTGCGGGCAGGCCGCCCTGCCCTGGCTGCGTGAAGTCAGGGTTGGCCACCAGTTCGGGCGGCTCGCCTTCGGCCGCCAGCGCGCACGCCAGCGCGCCCAGCATCAGCACGCCTGTCAGAGTCGTCACCGCGCATCTCCTTTCGCCTCGAGGCCCAACGCGACCACAATGCCCGGAATCGCCCGCGAAAGCAAGCCGCGTTGCGGACGTCCGAGTAGCGCAGGGCCATGGCACCTCCCTGGGAGGTGAGGGGGCTGGCGGGAGAAGGGGGCGCCAGACACTGTGGTGCTTGACATGCCCGCGGGCCTGTCCTATTCTTGACTATGGAAACGAGCGGTTGCCGGAAAGGACTGAGCGGTGGTCAAGACACGCGACGAGGCGTTGCGGGTGGTTCGCGAATTCCGCGCGCGCCTGGCGGAGATCTACGGCGCCCGTCTCAGGGGCGTCTACCTCTTCGGCTCGTTCGCCCGGGGTGAGGCGACCGAGGATTCGGATATTGACGTTGCCGTGGTTCTGGCCGGCACGCTCAACCCGTACCGCGAGAGCGAGCGCACGAGCGCGATCTTCGGCGAACTGTCCCAGCGCGAGCATTGCCTCCTCGTGCCCTTTTTCCTTTCCGAGGGCGAATACGAGGCGCAGCAGTCCGCCGTGGACAGGAGCATCGCGGCCGAAGGAGTGCCCGTGTGAAGCAGGACGTTCAGGACCATCTGGCACGGGCCGAGGAACTCCTCCGCGCGGCCCAGGACCTTGCGCGGCTGGGTTACCCATCTGATTCCATCAGCAGGTCTTACTATGAGCTCGTCCATGCCGCCACGGCCGTGTTGCTGGAGCTGGGCATCCAGCGCAGTTCCCATCACGCCGTATGGGCGGCCTTCGGCCAGTTCATCACCGCTCCCGGCCTTCTGGAGGCCCGCTATCACCATGCGGCCATCCGCCTCTTCGCCGACAGGTCACGCGCCGAGTATCGCGCCAAACCGGGCGGCACGCGTGAGGATGCCGAACGCGACCTGGCCGTCGCTCACGAGTTCGTGGCTGCCTGTCGCTCCCTTCTCGAACAGCGGGGCCCGCAAGGCGGAACCCGCTGATTCCCAAGAGGCGGTCGGCCCAGGCCCCGCAGCCCCCCCGTCTGCGAGGAGCGCATCGAATGAAAGTGTCCCTGTGGTACAACAACCGCGACATCCGCCTCGAGGAGGCGCCCACGCCCCGGCCCGGGCCGAACGAACTGCTCGCCCGCGTGATGGCCTGCGGCATCTGCGGCAGCGACGTCGTCGAGTGGTACCGCCTGCCCCGCGCGCCCCTGGTGCAGGGCCACGAGGTCGGGGCGCAGGTGGTCGAGGTGGGCGCCGCGCTGGCGGCCAAGTACAAGCCGGGCGACCGGGTGTTCCTCGCGCCCAAGGTGCCGTGCCTTCAGTGCCGCTATTGCAGGGAGGGCCACTATCCCCAGTGCTCCGTGGTCAAGGAGCGGCTGCCGGGCGCTTTTGCGGAATACGTGCTGGTACCCGGAATCATCGCCGAGAACGGCTCGCTGCCTCTGCCCGACCACGTGACGTATGACCAGAGCACCTTCATCGAGCCCCTGGCCTGCGTGGTGAGAGCGCAACGGCTGGCCCGCGTGAAAGCGGGGCAGAGCCTGCTGGTGCTGGGCTGCGGCATGTCGGGCCTGCTGCACGTGAAGCTGGCCCGCGCCCAGGGCGCGCGGGTCGTGGCGTCCGACATCAATCCTCGGCGCCTGGCCTGGGCGCAGAAGGCGGGCGCGGCGGCCACAATCAACGCCGCCGAAGACGTGCCCCGGCGCCTCGTGGCCGAGACGGGGCGCCTGGCCGATGTCGTGGTCCTGTGCACGTCGGCCCTGTCGGCTTTCGATACCGCCTGGAAGAGCGTGGACCAGGGCGGCACGGTGGTGGTCTTCGCCGTGCCCGGCCCCGAGAAGGCCACCGTGGTGCCGCTCAACGACTTCTGGCGGAAAGAGATCACGATCCTCACGTCGTACTACTGCGGCCCGCCCGACTGGGAGCAGTCGCTCGACCTCATCGCCTCGGGCCGGATCGTCGTGGACGACATGATCACCCACGTCCTGCCGCTGAGCCGGACGGCGGAGGGCTTCCGCCTCGTTCTCGATGGCCAGGAGTCGCTCAAGGTCATCATCCGGCCGAACGAGTAGCGACGCAAGGGGCGGACGGGGTTTGTAGTGCGGCCTTCAGGCCGTACCGATACGGGCTGAAGCCCGCACTACAAGCGTGTGCCGGCTGCGGGCTGCCCGTGGCAATGCCCATGGCGGCAGCGACCGGGGGAACCAGATGAACCTGCTTCATGTTGCAGTGACTGCCAGTTCCGAGGACCGGGCCGATCGCTTCTACACGGGCCTGCTCGGCCTTCAGAAGGCGCCGCCCAAGGCCCTCCCCGCGGAGATCGGCCGCGCGCTGTTCGGCGTGGACCGCGAGTTGACGATCATCAACTACACAGGGCCGGCGGCGCACTTCGAGGTGTTCATCTCCCCCGCGGCGCCCGCGGCGGCGCCGCGCATCGAGCACACGTGCCTCGCCGTCGGGGACCTGCCCGAGTTCCTGCGCAAGTGCGAGCAGCTCCAGTTCGGCATCCTCCGCGTGCCCAAGGGCGCGTCGCTCATCACGTTCGTCCAGGACGCCGATGGCAATCTGTTCGAGATCAAGGAAAAGAAGGGTTGAACTCTCGCCACGGAGTGATAAAATTGGGGGCTGGACGGCGAACCGACATGAGGTACCCGTGATGACTACACGCCGAGCGGTGGTGTGGGCGGTGCTGGCAGCGCTCGCGGCGGGCCTCGGGTGGCAGGCGATGGCCGCCCGCGCGGGCACCGCGTGCAGGGTCCGGGGCCTGGTGGTCACTCCCGAGGGGCTGCCGGTTGCGGACGTGACGCTGAGCTTCTCGAATGGCCTGCCGCCGCAGGTTACCGACCGCCTGGGCCTCTACGCCGCCACGGCGCCGGCCGACGGCGAGCCGTGCACGATCACGCCCAGCCGGCCCGGCTACCGCTTCGAGCCCGCTGCGAGAACGGTGTGGCTGTCGGGCGACGCCGCCGATGCCTGCTTCCAGGCCGTCCGCGAGAACCCCAAGGACGCCCGGCAGAAGCAGGACACCCCGTTCCCCGCCCCGCTCGGGGCCGTGGATATTGCGGTGTTCGCGATCAACAGCGGCGAGCTGTACGCCACCAGCCGCACCGTGACCCTCGACAACGTGTGCATCGGCAGCCCCACGCATTACATGGCCAGCGAGCTGCCGAGCTTCACGGGCGCCACGTGGCAGCCCTACTCGACCGCGCCCCCCTTCACCCTGTCGCCCGGCAACGACCCCAAGACCGTCTACTTCAAGGTCACCGATGGGGTCGGCGTGTCGGTCGTGGCGTTCGACTCCATCATGCTCCACCAGGCCGAACTGGTGGAGCTGACGGTGGACGGCCCCGTGAAGACGGGCTACGCGTGGCCCGCGGGCTATGAGAGCTGGTTCTTCTTCACGGCGGCCGCGGCCGACACCTACTCGATCGAGACCTGGCCCGGCAGCCTCGCCGACACCTACCTGGAGCTCTACGCGGCCGACCAGGCGACCCTGCTCGCCTCGGACGACGACTCGGGCGAGAACGACTGCGCGAAGATTGACCGCGCCCTGACGCCCGGCATCTACTTCGTCAAGGTGCGCGCCGGCGGCGCGGCCGACACGGGCACCTTCCGCATCGGCGTCTCCACCGGCGACACGAAAGTGACCATTCTCTCCCCGCACGGCGACCCCACCGCGACCACGCAACTCGAGGTGGGCAACTCGGAGGTCGTCTTCACCTCGACCGGCCCGGGCATGCTCGAGGTCGTGTGCCGCTTTGCCGTCGCCCCGGGCACGGTCGCGGGCGTGGCCGACAAGGTGCGGGCCTGCATTGAGCCGGTCGGCCCCCTGCCCCTCGTGTGGCAGACGCTGGACGGCGCGCCGTCGGGCTGGGCCGGCACCGTGGCGGGCAAGCCCCCCACCGCCCACAGCGCCATGGGCAAGGCCACCTACAACCCCGCCACGAGCCGCTACGAGGTCAAGGCCGTCTTCGCCGGCTTGCCCGCCAGCAACGCGGCCTTCGGCCCCAAGAAGCTCTGGGCCCAGGTGGTGGACGGCGCGACCGTGGTGGCCCAGGCCGAGCAGCCGCTCGAGGTCTTCTTCCCCCGAACCGCCGCCAACAACCCCGGCACGGGCGTCAACGCCGGGCCCAACTGGTTCTACTACTGGAAGACCGGCAACGTGTGCGGCGTGACCACCGGATGGGAATACGAGGACGTGCCGAACAACTACGGCTTCTACGTGCCCGGCCAGAACCACATCAACCTCTGCGACCTCGGCGCCACCTGGAACAGCGGCCCCGAGTTCTACCAGAACGACCTGGGCGCCTGGATCGAGGTGGCCGGCCAGGGCATCGGGCCCCACTGCACCACCGAGGTCATCGCGCACGAGGGCCTCCACAAGACCATCTTCGAGTCCTGGGCCTTCCTCATCGCCGCCGCCGAGGCCGACGGCGAGGCCAATGGCGACGCCTACGACGACCCCGACGACGACGGCATCCCCAACGCCTTCGAGGGCTCTTACCTGGGCATCGTCACCGACCCCAACGACCCCGACACCTGGAACATGGGCGGCCCCTACGTCACCTATGGCGACCAGGAGATCCGCTGCCGCAAGATCGAACTCACCCCCGGCCTCACCGTCACCGACGCCGCCGACTGGGCCCACCCCGGCACCAACTCCTACCCCCGCTACCCCCAGGAGCTCGTCGCGCCCATCGCCGACCAGGACCAGCTCAGCGCCGACGGCACGGGCGGCGGGGACACGGGACAGGACGACGAGGGCAACCCCGGCAACGACCGCATCCGCCAGCACGGCGACCGCCTCGACAACGCCCAGACCGCCCACGGCGGCGGCGGCGACGACAAGATCGTGCAGCACGGGCGACGCGGCGCCGACACCCAAACCACCACCGGCGGCACCGGCAACGATGAAATCCGCCAGCGCGGCGGACGCGGCAACGACACCCAGACCGCCAACGCCGGCGACGGAGACGACCGGATCGTCCAACGCGGCAAGCGAGGCGACGACGCTCTGGCCGCCGACGGCGGCGAGGGCGACGACGAACTCAAGCAGAAGGGCGGCAATGGCGCCGACATCCAGACCGCCACCGGCGGCCCCGGCAACGACGACATCCGCCAGCGCGGCGGCGACAACGACGACACCCTCACCGCCGCCGGCGGCGAGGGCAACGACTTCATCTGGCAGAAGGGCGGCTCGGGCAACGACACCCTCACCGCCGACGGCGGCGAGGGCAACGACATCGTCTGGATGGTCGGCGGCGACCGCGACGACACGCTCACGTACCAGGCCAGCCCCGGCAACGACCAGGTCCGCCTCCGCGGCGGCGGGGGCAACGACACGGCCACCATCTACGCCAACGGCCAGAGCTTCAGGCTGCTCGACCGCGACGACCGGGTCCTCTACCAGCAGGGCTCCGGCGGCTCGGTCATCTACGCCTACGACATCGAATCCCTCACCGTCATCGGCAACGACGGCGTCACCGAAGTCTACACCGGCTCCGCCCCGTGAGCCCGCGCCTCCTCTCTCGGGCGGCGGCACCCACCCCACCTGCGCGGTTTGACAGGCCGCGGCGCAGCGGCTATCATCGCAAGAGAACCGTCACGAGGCCCCCGCCCGGTTCCGAGGGCTGCCGATGAATCGCCTCCTCGTTCTCCTCTCGCTGGCCCCCGCGCTGGCCGCCGCGGCCGCCCGCGACGCGCCGGGCGTCCACGTGATCCCCGCCCCCAAGCGCATCACCCTCGAGCCAGGCGAGTTCGAGTTCGACGAGTACGCCGCGATCGTGGTGTCGGACCTCGCGACCCGCGGCACGCGCATCGCCGCCCGCGCCGTGCAGCTCGGCCTCCGCGAGCAGTTCGGGGTGGACGTGCCGATCCTCCGCATCTCCGAAGAGCGCAAGCACGGGCCGCGCAAGGACATCTGGATCGTCGAGCCGCGCACCATCCGCCCGCCCGACGAGCCGCCCAAGGGCAAGGAGCCCATGGGCGCCGAGCCCGAGCCGCGAGGCCCCGCGCCTGCCGGCTTCGCATCCGACGAACTCACCGCCCCTCCACGCCCCGCCCCGGCCAAGGGCGGCAAGAAGCCCGAGGAGGAGGAGCGCATGCTCCACTCGCCGGCGCGGACCATCGGCGTCCGCGGCCTCGCCTTCACCGACGAGATGGTCATCGAGGGCTACTTCATCCGCGTGGACGCCATCGCCGTCGTCATCCACGGCGCATCGGACGCGGGCTCGTTCTGGGGCGCGCAGACGCTCCTCCAGCTCGTGCGTCCCGCGCGCAAGGGCGGCTTCCTTCGCAAAGGGCGCGGGCCGACCATCCCCTGCCTGTGGATGGCCGATTGGCCCTCGAACCGCGAGCGCGTGGTGCCGCCGGCCATCCCGGTCCCGGCCGAGCCCGACGCGGCCGAGCGGTTCCTCAGGACCGCCGCGCGCTACAAGCTCAACGGCATCGCGCGCGGCGCCGTGCCCGACGACGCGGCGACCCGCGAGCGCCTTCAGTTCGCCGCGCAGTACGCCCCCGTGCCGTGCATCGAGAAGTCGCCCGCCATTCCCGGCGCCTCGCCGCTGCTCGCGCTGGCCTTGGAGGCCGCGGCGGAGGGCCGCACGCACCTCGCCCTCGCGGCCTTCGGCGAGGCGGCCTGGGGACCGCCCGACCCCACGCCCGAGGCATTCCGCCAGCTCTTCCCCGCCGAGGCGCCCGCGCCGCCCTCCGAGGCCACACCGCCCGCGGCGAAGTAGGCCCTCCAACGCCGAGCCCGGCCCCACGCCTGGCGCCTGCGCCCCCCTCCTCGCCAGAGTCTGCGAAACCAGACACCGCGCCGCCATACTTGCTCACCTCTCCCGCCGCCGACAGTTGAGCAACTATGGCGCTTTGGCGATCCGGGCGGCTCGGCGGCCTTTCCGCCCATACTTGCTCAATTTCCTCCCCCTCTAGTTTGAGCAAGTATGGCGCGTTGGCGCTGCGGGGCCTTCCGCGGCTGTTCCCGCCCACCAGAGGAGAAGACAGCCTAAAGACTGGACTCCCAACAGGTTATGCACTCGTTCGTAGTCCCGGCTTCCGGCGCCGGTGCTTTATCTTCACGCCATTCCTCCCCCCTCCCATGCTGGCTCATCCCGCAGATGAGCGAGCATGGCCGGAGACGCGAGAATCGCCAATCCTCGCCCTTCTGCCCATGCTGTATCACTCTCCTCCTCACAGGGTTGATACAGCATGGGCGCGCCGCGCCCTCCCGGGGAATCGCTGGGCTTTCCTCGCCCCACGCTCTGCTCCCTTATCTCTCCCTACGTTTTGCTCCCTTTTCTCGTCCCTACGCTCTGCGTGGGGACGGGCCTCTTGGCCGCTCCGCGG
>DAOOIT010000022.1 GCA_035384565.1 Planctomycetota bacterium
CGACGCAAGAAAATCGTTCCGTACTGCCAAATATCCTCTTACCTACGCGTTGGCCCTCAGTCGCGCCGCACACGAACGCCTGGTGCCAGGCGATAGCCGCCCACAGGGCCGCGCGCCGACAGCACGACCGCGCGCACGGCGCTCTTCCCCGCGACTCTGCGGATTCTGCGAGAGAGGTTGTCGGCCACGCTTCGCCAGTTGATCCCATGCTCCTGCGTCGGCGTCACCCGGCCGGTCCCGCGGCGCTCGACCAGCATCTCGAGGAAGAGCAGCTCGCGCCCTGCCGGCAACGCGATGCGGGCGCCGTCCACCGACAACACCTGGCGGCCGCGGTAGAAGGTCACGCGGTGGCCGGGCGCGCGCTCCTTGTGAGGCAGCGCCGGCAGGCGGGCCGCCTCGAGGAGGGCGCTCAGCGGCGGGCGCTCGGCCTCCGGCGGCAGATCGCGCAGGAAGCGGCAGGCGGACTCGAACTCCGCGCGGTTGCGTGGCGCCCGCGGCCTGCCGCGGCCCCAGGGCAAGTCGGCCCCCTGAGCGACCAGCACGTCGGCCGCCAGGTCAATCCCCGCGCGCACCGCCTCGCGCCAGAGCTGCGACGGCACGCGCACCGGCTCGTCCCGCGGGTGCGCCTCGAAAAGCTCCAGCAGCGTCTGCGTCGAGTGGCTGGAGGCGCTGTGCACGCTCGCCAGAAACCGCAGCGTGCCCCATGCCGCGGGGTCGGGCTCCCAGGTCGCGCGTAGCTCGCCGCGCCAGCGGGCGCGCCGCAGCCGCTCGTGCTCCAACACCAGCACGGCGTATGTGCGATAGGCATTGGACACCGCCTGCCGCCGGGCAAGGCGTCCGATGGTCTCTCTGTGCGTCTCGTGTGCCACGGCGCGAGACCTCCGTGTGTTGTCGCCAGTGTGCCGCCGGCCCTGGACATTGTCAAGTGAGTCAGGCACCTGGGGGGCGGGCCGGAATTGGAGGTGGCTGCGGGAGGTCCGGAGGAGCGAGATAGGATAGCCCAGGGCAACGTCCTGCTCTGCGCCCACATCTTCCCGGGGCTGGGGCTCAGCTCCCGAAGGGGGGCGATTCAGCGCGCGAGCAGCGCCCCCGTTGGAGACTTCGATGGGGAGAATGCGATGATCCCAGGGCTCTCTTCGGTTGCCCAGGGCTATCCCATGCGAGTCCTCCAGGCTCCAGAGAGACCTGCTCTGCCTGCAACTCCGGCCCACATCCGGGCACCAGGAACCGCGAACCCGCTGAAGGAGGGCTGACCGCAATACGCCGACAACAGGATTGTGGCGCTTTCGCGCGAAAGCGCGACACTGCCGACCGTCTGGAACAAGCCTGCCCCTGGGTTCCCCCACACCTCGACAACTCGCCGTGATTCCCGCTCGGTGACCCGGCGCCGCGTAATGGCCATCCGTAACGGCGAGCGTTCCGCTCGCCCCGCGCGGGACGCTTCGTGAGGTCCCACCAGCGCGACGCGCTAGACTGCATCGAGCGAGAATCGCGAAGAGTTACTGCTCCGGCAGCGAATCAGGTTGCATCGGCCTGAGCACGCTGCGTCGGGCAAGACTCCAGGCGTAGCCGCAAGCGTCCCGCTTGCGATGGTTTTCGGCAATCGAGACGCATGTCGCTACACAGGAGGATGCAAACTGATCCGCGGCCAGAGCAGCATCTTGAAGACGCGACGGGCAAAGCGTATAGTGAACACGCCGCACGAACCGCCAGAAAGGAGCAGAGAGATGATAAGGGCCGCGCTGCTATCCATGGCCCTGGGCGCGCACGCATTCGCCGCCGAGGGGCCGAAGTGGGCCGCCGTTGAGCAACCGGACCTCTCGGAGCGGGTCGCCAAGGCCCAGGCGCTCGCCGTCGAGGAACTCGGCGTGCCCGTGACCTCGGTGCGCCGCGGCGAGCTGATGCTCGTGCCGAACCCCGACGGGAAGACCTACGACTTCCTCCAGTGGTACTTCAAGGGCTACGGCGGCCCGACCACCGTCTTCATCGGCGACCTGGCCACCGGCGCGGTGCGGAAGGACGGCATCCCCGACCGCCGGCAGATTCACATCTGCGGCCGTGTGCTCGGCCCAGACGGCAAACTCTACCTCGCCACGCCCGACTGGCAGAAGGGGATGGAAGTCTACGTCTACGACCCCGCGACGAACGAGCTCTCGTGCAAGGGCGTGGTCGCGCCCGGCCTGGGGGGCGAGACCCGGCCCATGTGCATCGGCACCGACGGGATGATCTACGGCTCCGGCAGCTACGACAAGGAGCGCAAGGCCGGCGCCTACCAGATTGACCCCAGGACGGGCAAGGTGACCGACTACGGCCCCATTGGCCCCAGCCACGCTCCCAACGGCTGCTGGGGCTACTCGGTGGCCGCCGACGACCGCTACGTCTACATCGCCAGCGGCAAGGTCCCCTGGTTCCTCGTTGCCTACGACCGCCAGACAGGCAAGGATGAGACGCTCGTCACGACCGAAAACGTCGAGGGCATGGTCAGCGTGCACCAGACCCGCCACGGCTGCACCGCGAGCGCCAGCAGGGTCGTCGGCACCGACGGCAAGCCCATTCAGTACTGGCTCTATCAGGGAAAGGCCATCCCGAAGAAGGCGCCCAACGAGAAGCCGCCGTGGCCCGAGCCGCCAGATGCCATGCCCTGGGTCACCCTGCCCCCGCAGCCGGAGTTCTCCACCGACAGCGCGACGCCGACCTCCGACGGCAAGGCCGTGCTCTGGGTCCGCACGCCCGAGGCCAAGGCCGCCGCGCCCAAGAACCCGCCCGCCGACGCCAGGGCCGAGGACCTCGGCTGGAAGGCCATCCCGTTCGACGTGCCCACCTACCCGATGGCAATCAACCGCCTGACGGAACTGCCCGACGGTCGCATCCTGGGCACCGCCGACTCCTACGAGGGCAACTTCCTCTTCGACCCCGCCACAGGCAAGAGCGTGCATCTGGGCAAGAACTCGCTGAGCCACTACGCCACGGCCATCCTCGACGGCAAGGTCTACATGAGCGGCTACCCGTCCTCCATCACCTACGTGCTCGACCCGGCGAGGCCGTGGACCATCGGCGCCGGCAATCCCGTGCGCAAGCCGGTCCCCGAGACCGACGAGCGGAGCAACCCCCGCATGCTCGGCTACCTGAACAAGTGGGCGGGCACCCACAAGATGTACGCCGCCGCCGTCGGGGCCGACGGGCGGGTCTACTTCGGCGGACGCTGGGTGCGCGACGGCTCGGGCGGCGGCTTCGCGTGGTGGGACACGCGGGCAGGGGAGGGCGGGGGATTCTGGCGCGAGTTCAGCAACGCCCAGATCACCCACCTGGCCGCGGCCGACGAGGGCAGGCTGATCGTCATCTCCACCATGCGCGTGCGCGACGCCACGCTCGGCAAGCCCGAACTCAAGCAGGGCAAGCTCTTCGTCTGGGACACGGCGGCGCAGAAACTCGTCCGCGAAATCGAGCCCGTGATGGAGGCCAAGGGCACCGGCCTCATCGTGGGCGTGGGCGCGGCGCGCGTCCTCGGTTGGACCGAGGACCCGACCGACCCCAAGTCGAGCATCCTCTATGGCGTGGACGCCGCGACGGGCGAGATGGCCTTCCGCCGCAAGCTCCCGTTTCCATTGCCTGTAGGCATTGGGTCGAACCAGATGGAGCCGTTCGACTTCCGCCTCGGCCCGGACGGCAGGGTCTGGACCTTCCTGGCCGGCGCACTCATCCGCATCAACCCCGCGGACACCGCCATCGAGGTCGTCGGCAAGGTTCCCGGCGGCCGCCTCGCCTTCTCGGGCGGCGACCTCTACCTCTCCGGCAGCGAACAGCTTCGGCGCGTCCGCGGGCTGGCGGCAAAGGAGTAGACAGGCTCTCCTCACCCCGAACAGGGCTTCCCTCACACCGCCTCGGACAAGCTGGAGAAGGTGAACTCGCTGGCGCGGATGGCCGGGAGGAGGGAGTTCTCGAAACGCATGGGCCTGGCCATGCCGGTGACCTTGTTGAGCACGGCGATGGGGGTCTCGTTGAAGCGGAAGTTCTTCACGGCGTGGCGGATGGCGCCGTCCTCGACCCAGAAGACGCCGTCGCGCGTGAGGCCGGTGACGAGGAGGGTCTGCGGCTCGAGCATTCGGATGTACCAGAAGCGGGTGACGAGGAGGGCCTTGTCGGTGGACGCGATCAGGTCGTCAAGCGTGCCCTTGCCGCCGTGGAAGATGAGGTTCGAGGGCCAGCCGGTAGGCTCCTGGCCCTGCTTGGCCGCCCAGTAGCGGTCGTAGAAGAGGCGCTGGAGGACGCCGTTCCTGATCCACACGTAGGGCTTGGCGGGCAACCCGTCGCCGCCGAAGGGCGCGCCGAGGACCTGCTTGCGGGTGGGGTCGCTCTCTATCGTGATGTTGTCGCCGACGATCTTCTCGCCGATTTTGTTGCCGCCGCCTTTCCTGGCGAAGAAGCTGCGCCCCTCGTCGGCCTGGCGGGCGTTCATGCTCCAGAGGGCGTAGGCGAGAAACTCGTCCACGGCGGCGGGCTCGAGGATCACGGGGTAGACGCCGGGCTCGAGAGTCTTGGGCTTGCGCGAGGCCTCGGCCTTGGCGATGGCGCGGGCGCTGGCGGCCGCGTAGTCCAGCTCGGCGAGGTCGCGCGAGCTGTCGGCGGCCCAGCCCGAGCCCTTGCCGTCGGCGGTGCGCGCGGTGAGGGTGTAGTTGGCGTCGGTGGCCTCGTAGTAGCCGAACAGGCCCTTGTTGTTGCCCACGGCGTGGAAGGTGGCGCCGTACTCGAGGTAGCCGGCGACGGTGATGTGGCGGGCGGCGGCCGGCTCGATGGCTGAGCGGGCCACCTCCACGCCCACGTCGGCGCCGGCCCGGGCCGTGCTGGCGAACCAGGGCCGGATGGGTAGGTACTCCTGGGGCTCCAGCTCGGGCACGTACTCGGGGTCCTCGGGGGCCACGCGGGCCATCTCCTCGGCGTTGGAGACCAGGCGCCGGAGCGACGCGTCGTCGGTCTCGCTGATGCTGGCCGTCGCGTGGCGCCGGCCGAAGTAGGCGGTGAGGGCGATCGAGAGATTGTCCCGGTCGCCGCAGGTGGTGAGGGTGTTGACGGCGAAGCGGGTGTTGCGGGTGCGGCCGCCCGAGAGGTTCACGCGCGCCTCGTCGGCCTGGGTGAGGGAGAGGACCTTTCCGATGAGTTCGCGGGCCTGGGCCTCGTCGAGGATCATACGGTTCTCCTGGTGTTCAGGACGTTGACACCTCGGAACCGTGCCGGCGCGGCGCCGTGCGAACAGGGGCTCGACTGCGAGGGCTGGCCCTTGCCGCACCAGTAGGTGGCGCCCATTTGCCAGAAGCGCTCGTCGCAGATCGCGTCGCACGAGTTCCAGAAGTCCACCGTGTTCGACTGGTAGGCGACGTCGCGCAGCATGCCCGCGATCTTGCCGCCCTTGATCTCGTAGAAGACCTGGCCGCTGAACTGGAAATTGTAGCGCTGATGGTCAATGGAGTAGGAGGAGTCGCCGCGGATGAGGATGCCGTCGTCGGTCGAGGCGATCAGGTCCTCGGGCGTCAAGGGGGTCTTGCCCGCCTCGAGGTGGATGTTGACGTTGCGCTGGAAGGGGATGGAGCCCCAGGAGTCGGCGTAGGCCGCGCCGTGAGAGTGATGGATCTCGGGCAGGCCGGCCGCGGCGCGGGCCTCGCGGTACTCGGGCCACAGCACCTGCTCGCGGGTGGTCTGGTAGTCCACGAATAGCCCATCCTTGACGAGATACCACTCCTCGGTCTTCACGCCGTCGTCGTCGTAGGCGCAGGTAGCCATGCCGCCGGGGATGGTGCGGTCGGCGCGGAAGCTGACGAGGGGCGAGCCATACATCAGCTTGCCCAGCTTGTCGGGCGTGAGGAAGCTGGTGCCCGCGTAGTTGGCCTCCTGGCCAAGCACGCGGTCGAGTTCGGTGGGGTGGCCGACCGACTCGTGGATGGTGAGCCAGAGGTTGGTGGGGTGCAGGACGAGGTCGCGGCGGCCGGGCTCGACCGACTTGGCCGTGAGCTTCTGCACCGCCTCCTCGGCCATCTGGGGCGCGAGGGCGACGAGGTCGGCGCCCTCGACGTGCTCGTAGCCCGCCGCACGCGGCAGCACCTCGGCCGTGCGGGTCTGGAACTCGCCCCTGTCGGGGTCAATCGCCGTCACGGTGAAACAGGGCCACACGCGCGTGATGTCCTGCTCGATCACGCTGCCGTCGGTCGAGGCGAAGAGCTTCCACTCGTTGCGCAGGAGCATGAAGGAATTGACGTACTTGGCCCCCGGCACCTTGAGCGCCGCCGCATTGACGGCGAGGAGCAGTTCGGCCTTCTCGCTCACGGGCACGGCGAAGGGGTCCTTCTCGACCGGGCTGCGCCAGGTGTCCATATAGGCGTCATTGGGCGCGAGCACGACGGGCCGTGTGACGGCGGCCCGGTTGGCGCGGGCCATGTCGAGGGCGCGCGCGGCGGCCTCCGCGATGGCGTCCTTCTCCACCCTGTGGCTGGCGGCGAAGCCCCAGGCGCCGTCGAGCAGCACGCGCACGCCGAAGCCGAAGCTCTCGGCGTCGGTGACGCTCTGCACGCGGTCCTCGCGGGTGTGGACCGACTGGTCGCGGTGGCGCGAGATGCGGATGTCGGCATAGCTGGCGCCGCCGGTGCGAGCGGCATTGAGGGCCACGTTGGCGAGTTCCTTCATCGGGCCTCCTCGGCTATTCGCCCTTGGCAGTTGCAGCGCGGGCCAATCGAATGTATAACGTTTCATGCCGTTCACTGCAACTGGTTTTTCGTCCGGACCTTCCTGAGACGCAAGGAGACTGCACGAGATGGTGCGGCTGCGAGTGTTCGGGTGCCTGCTGCTGAGCAGCCTGCTTGCGCAGGCGGCCAGCGTGGTCGAGTCCGCGCGGAGGATCCCCGTGGCCTACCAGGTGGACGTGCTGGTGGTGGGCGGGAGCACAGGCGCCGTGGCCGCAGCGGCCGAGGCGGCGAGGGCGGGCGCCAGCGTGTTTCTGGCCGCGCCGCGGCCCTACCTGGGCGAGGACATGGCCGGCACGCTCCGCCTGTGGCTCGAGGAGGGCGAAGTGCCATCTTCCCCGCTTGCCAAGGCCATCTTCTCCGGGCGCCCGGAGCCCACGGTGGACCTGGGCAACGTGTTGCCTCTCCAGTATGAGGCCGACCTGCCCTCGGCCGCCCAGCACAAGGACACGAAGCCCCCCTCGCTCCTCACCGACGGCAAGTGGTCGAGCGCGGCCCAGGAGAGCGTGCAGTACGACGGTGACCCGACGATCATCGCCGACCTCGGGGTCAAGCAACGCATCGAGAAGGCGCACGTGGCCCTGTATCATAACAAGGACTACCTGTTCGACTCCGTGGCCATCGGCATCAGCGACGACCGCCAGGCATGGAAGGAAGTGGCCACGCTGAGGAACGACCGGCCTGCAACGGGCGACGACCACGGGGCGGCGATCCTCCTGTCGGCTCCCATCAATGCCGGAGCCAGGTACGTGCGGTTCGCCGCCAAGCGGCGCGAAGGCTCCAAACGCGTCCTCGTCGGCGAAATCGCGGTCGTCGGCGCGGAGAAGCCCAAAGAGCAGATGCCCCCCAACGATAGCACCACGAACGCCCCCCCTGTGCCCCCGGCCACGCCCCTTCAGGTGAAGCGCACGCTCGACCAGGCGCTCCTCGACGCGAAGGTGGCTTTTCTCTACTCGTGCTTCCCCACCGACGTGCTCACCGACGCCGAGGGCAAGCCCTGCGGCATCGTGATGGCCAACCGCGCCGGGCGGCAGGCCGTGGTGGCCAAAGTAGTCATTGACGCGACGGAGCGCGCGACGGTGGCGCGGATGACCGCCGCGAAGTTCCGCCCCTTCCCCGGCGGGCCGCAGACCGTGAAGCGCGTGGTCATCGGCGGCAAGCCGCAGCCCAGCCAGGGCATCGTGGCCTCGCGCATCGTCGGCTCGTTCACCGCCCCGGGAAAGCCCGGAGCCGCGCCCTATCCCATCATTGACTACACGATCAAGGTGCCCATGGCCGACGCCAGCTACGCCGCCTACGCAGCGGCGGACCAGGTCGCGCGCGATCTCACGTTCGACCCCGCCCAGCAATTCACCTCCGACATCCTCTTCCACGTACCGCCCGACCCCGTGCAGGGGGTCAAGTCGTTCGGAGTCCCGCCTTCAGGCGGTCTTGATTTCAACGCCTTCCTCGACGCCTGCCGCCCGGCGGGTGTGGAGCGCCTCTACATCCTGGGCGGCTGCGCCGACGTGCCGCGCGAGCAGGCCGAGAAGCTGATGCGGCCCCTCGCCCTCATGGACGTCGGCACGCGCGTGGGCGCCGCCGCAGCCGCCGAGGCCAAGAAGCTGCCTCCGCCAAAGGAACCCAAGGTAAGGCGTGCATACTCGCATGCGGAACCCGCGACCGGCAAAGGCGAGGTGAAGGAGATTCTGGCAGGCGTCCGCGAGTTCCAGAAGCTCCCGACCCTTCCTCAGGAGGAGCGGCCGTTGGCCGTGCTGGGCACGTACGACGTGGTGGTCATCGGCGGCGGCACCGGCGGCGCGCCCGCCGGCATCGCCGCCGCGCGCCACGGGGCGAAAACCCTCGTCGTCGAAATGCTCCACGGCCTGGGTGGCGTGGGCACACTCGGCCACATCTCGACCTACTACTGGGGCAACCGCGTGGGCTTCTGCAAGACCATCCTCGACGGCAAGGCCCGCTGGGGCATCGAGGAGAAGGCCGAATGGTGGCGGGCCGAGCTCCGCGAGGCCAAGGCCGACATCTGGTTTGGCTGCGTCGGGTGCGGGGCCTTCGTGGACGACAGGCGCGTGAAGGGCGCCGTCGTCGCCACCCCCTACGGCCGCGGCGTGGTCCTCGCCAAGACCGTGATTGACGCCACCGGGAACAGCGACGTGGCTGCCGCCGCCGGTGCCGCTACCATCTACACGGACGAGACCGACATCGCCCTTCAGGGCACCGGCCTCCCGCCCCGCCACCTGGGCGCCAGCTACACCAACACCGACTACACGATCACCGACGAAACCGACATGCTCGACACCTGGAGCCTCTTCCTCTACGCCAAGCGCATGGCGGGCAACGCCTTCGACCTGGGCCAACTCATTGACACCCGCGAGCGCCGCCGCATCGTCGGCGACCACACCATCACCATCCTCGACCAGTTCCTCGAGCGCACCCACCCCGACACCGTGGTGCAGACCTGGTCCAACTTCGACACACACGGCTACACGGTGGACCCCTACTTCGTCCTCCAGCAGCCGCACCACAAGGGCGTGAAGACGCAAATTCCGTATCGCGCCATGTTGCCGCAGGGCTACGATGGCGTGCTGGTCATCGGCCTGGGCATCAGCGCCCACCGGGACGCCGTGCCCCTCATCCGCATGCAACCCGACATCGAGAACGGCGGCTACGCGGCCGGCACCGCCGCCGCCATGGCCGTCAAGGCCGACGGCTCGGTGCGCAACGTGAACGTCAAGAAGCTCCAGGAGCACCTCGTAGCCATCGGCAACCTCACCCCCGACGTGCTCACGGCCAAAGACTCCTTCCCCTTCCCTCCCGAGAAGCTCAAGGAGGCCGTCTACAACGTCCGCGACAACTATAGGGACGTGGGGATCGTCCTGGCGAACGCCAAGGAGGCGGTTCCCCTGCTGCGCCAGGCCTATGCCGAGTGCCCGCCCGAGAGCAAGCTCATCTACGCCCACGTCCTCGGTGTGCTGGCGGACCCGACAGGGACGCCCGACCTGCTCAAGGCCATCGAGGCCGCGCCCGACATGGGCAAGGGCTGGCACTATCGCGGCATGGGCCAGTTCGGCCGCAACATGAGCGAGGTGGACGCCTATATCTACGCCCTCGGCCGCGCGCGCGACAAGCAGGCCACCGCGGCCATCGTGAAGAAGATGCAGGCGCTGGAGGCGAAGGACGCCTTCTCGCACTTCCGCGCCGTGGCCCTGGCCCTCGAGCAGCTACGCGACCCCGCCGCGGCCGGGCCTCTGGCCGAACTCCTCGCCAAGCCCGGCCTGCGCGGCCACACCATCGCCACGCCCGAGGGCGCCCTCGAACGCGCGGAGAAGTACCGGAGCTGGACCGCCACCGAGCCGCGCAGCAACGCCCTCCGCGAGCTGATGCTCGCCCGCGCCCTGTTCCGCTGCGGCGACAAGGACGGCCTCGGCAGGAGAATCCTCGAGGAGTACACCCGCGACTACCGCGGCCACCTGGCCCGACACGCCGCTGCCGTGCTCAGCGCTGGCCAGTAGGGTGTGCAGACCTGCAAACCAATGGCGGTGGCGACGGGTTCCGCGTGCAGGTATGCACGCCCTACCGTATCGAAGGAGGAAGCCATGAAGCACCTTGGTGTTGTGGTCGTTGCGGCGGCCCTCGCCGTCAGCCGGGCACCCGCCGCCGAGAAGAAGGCCGACTTCGACCCTGACCTGCCACCCTGCGTCGTGAGGACGGAGCCAGCCGACCGCGCGAAGGAGGTGGATTTCGCCCTTCGCGAGATCAAGGTCACCTTCGACCGGCCCATGACCACCGAGAAAGCATGGTCGTGGATGCTGATGACCGAGTGCGGGGTGTACCCCGGATACCGCGGCGGCACGGCCGAACCGCGCTGGGAAGATGATGGCCGCACCTGCGTCCTCCCCGTCCGCCTCAGCCCCGACACCGTTTACGCGGTCGGCGTGAACAGCCCCCGTAACTGGGGCTTCCGCGATACCAAGGGCAAGGCCGCCGTCCCCTTCGCCTGGGTGTTCAAGACGAAGAGGGCGACGGGCCAGCGAGGAGACCTGTAGCGCCCTGCCGTGGACGGCAGGATTGCAGCCGCCACGTTCGCTTCGGCCTCGGGGCCTGTGACGCGTTAACGATCAGGAGCAAGCATGACCCCCCGCGAACGCTTTCTCGCCGTGATGCAGTACCAGCCCGCCGACCGCGTGCCCAACTGGGAGCTAGGCTGCTGGGGCCAGACGATTGACGTGTGGCAGGCCCAGGGCCTCAAGCCCCACACCTTCCACTGGAACTGGTTCGTCGGCGAGGAATCCCTGGGCATGGACGAGCGCGAGTTCGTGCCCGTCAACATGGGAATGATCCCGGGCTTCGAGTCCAAGGTGCTCGAGAAGACCGACCGCTACGAGATCATCCAGCACTGGAACGGCGTGGTGACCAAGGCCCTTATCGAGGGCACCGTGCGCGGCACGCGAGCGAGCATGGACCAGTATCTCCGCTTCCCCATCGAGACCGTCGCCGACCTGCGGGATATGAAGAAGCGCTACGATCCATCCACGCCCATTCGCTACCCGCTCTACTGGCGGAACAGGGTTCCCTGCTGGGAGAACCGCCAGCACGTGCTCGTCCTGGGCCAGAACTGCTGCACGGGCTTCTACGGCGTGGCCCGGGCGTGGATGGGCACAGAGAACCTCTCGCTCGCCTTCTACGACCAGCCTGCGCTCTGCGAGGAGATGTTCGAGTTCATCGCCGACTTCGCCATCGAGGTTACCAAGCCCTTCGTCGAGGCCGTGCAGTTCGACTACTTCAACTTCTTCGAGGACATGGCCTGCAAGAGCGGCCCGCTGTGCAGCCCCGCCTGCTTCCGCCGCTTCATCATGCCCCATTACCGCCGCGTGATTGACCACCTCAAGTCCCATGGGGTGAAATACTGTAGCCTCGACAGCGACGGCAACACCGAGCCGCTCATCCCGCTCTACATGGAGATGGGCATTGACGCGCACTGGCCTTTCGAGCGGGCGTCGGACATGGACCCGAACCGCCTCCGCAAGCAGTTCGGGAAGGACTTGCGGATCTGGGGCGCGGTGGACAAGCGCGAGCTGGCGAAGGGCAAGGCCGAGATTGACGCGGCCCTCCGCGAGCTGGCCCCGCTCATCGAGCAGGGCGGCTTCATCCCGCACCTCGACCACACCTTCCCCCCCGACATCTCGTGGGCCAACTTCAACTACTATTGGGAGCAGAAGGCCAAGCTGTTGGCTGGGCGCTTTGGGGCATAGTCGTGGTAGGGCGTGCATACCTGCACGCGGAGTCGGCTGGCCCCCTCACAAGATACCCTCCCAGGGGCTATGGTTCGCGCACCGATGAAGCGTTCCGCGTGCAAGTATGCACGCCCTACGGCTGGATGTCTTGGGGCGTAGGCCGCGGCTCAGTGGGCGAAGACCATCTTCTGGACTTCGATGCCCTTGATGGCACCCAGCTTCTTCACCATTGCCGCGGCTTTGGCTTCGGTCGCGGCCAGCTCGAGCAGGAGCAGGCCGTTCCTCGCCGAGGCGCCGCCCTTGCCCAACTCGTGCAAGCCCAGCCGCGTCTTGATGATCCCGCCGAACTCCGTGAGCACCTGCTGCACGGGCAGCGCGTGTTCGAGGCGGTCCGTGATGTGAACGCCCAGGATGATGTGCTTCGCCATGTTCCCGGCCTCCGATGGACGCGATGGTCAGCAATACGCACCCGCCATTGTACCCATTGCGGGTGAGGGCACAAGCGGCCCTACGGCTGGAGCCAGATGTAGACGCCCACGGCCTGGGCGGCGGAGGGCCCGAAGCTGGCCAGGTCGGCCTTGCCGTCGCCATTGAAATCGGCCACGCTGAACTGGGTGTCGAAATGCGGCGTGTAGTCGAGGGGCACGGTGACGGCTCGCTCGGGGTCGAGGCCGTCGGCGGCGGAGCCGAGAAGCACGCGGGCCGAGGGCTTTTCGCGGGTCGCCAGAATCAGGTCGGGAACGCCGTCGCCGTTCCAGTCGGCCGCGGTCGGGCCGTCGCGGATGATGTCGCAGCCCTTGGCGACGAACTCGGCGCTGGGTTTCTCCGCGAAGGGCTGCTTGGGGTCTTTCGTGTTGCGGTAGAGCGACACTATGGTGCCCTCTTTGCCGCTGACCAGGAGCGCAACGTCGGTCCAGCCGTCCTTGTCAAAGTCGGCGGCGGCGAGGAAGACCCAGCCTGCCTGCTCGCCGGAGCCTGTCGGTGGATTCAGGTGGATGGAGGGTGTTTCCTCGAACGAGCCGTCGGGGCGACGCAGGAAGATGTCGCCCGTGGAGAAGATCAAGTCGTCGCGTTGGTCGCCGTTGACATCGGCCAGCGCCACGCCGAAGTAGCCGCGCTCGGGAGCCTTGAAGCTGCGGAAGCGGAACGTGCCATTCTCGCCCTGATAGGCGATGCTGTAACCGCCGATGAAGCGCCCGCCGATGAGGAGATCGGTCCTCCCGTCGCCATTGAAGTCGCCCGTCAGAACCTGGGAGGCTCGCGTGAGACCAGGCAGCGGGACTGTTCGGAACTTGAGCTGCCCCTGTTCGGGAATGAGCAGGAAGGCTTGCCCTTCGCTGGATGCAAAGAGATCGGCTCCCTTGCCGCCGCTCACGCGGACGACGCGGAGCTTCCAGCCGTGGCTGAGGTCGGGCAGATCAACGACCGCGTCCGGCGCTTCGGCGAACTTGCCGCCCTTGTTGAGGTAGATGAGGACGGCGGAACCTCTGCCACTGGGGACAAGGACAGCGACGTCGGGCCGCCCATCGCCGTCAATGTCGCCGCAGGCGGCCGACAGGATTCGCTGGAGCCAGGCGGCCACGAGGTAGTTGGTCTGCTTGAAGCCGAAGAGGGGGTTGGGCTTCTCCGGCTTCATGCGGGACCAGCCGGTGGCCTCGCCGGCCAGGATGCCCGCGGCGATGAAGTTGTCGGGCGGCCCGCCGCCGTGGCCGCCGAGCACCTCGTCGGGCTTGATGGCCGTGAGCTTCCGCAGGCTGGCGAGGACGTTCTCCGCGCTGAAATCAAAGCTGCCGGAGTAGCCGAGGACGCCGCCGGGCATGATGAGGTCGCCCGTAGCCACATAGGTCTTGCCGTCCTTCGTGAAGACGTAGCCCATCGAGCCGTAGGTGTGGCCGGGCAGGCGGATGGCCTTGACCTTCAGGCCGGCGAGGTCGAGTTCCTTGTCCTCGGTGAGCGCGATATCCACGGGATTCGGCGGATGGAAGCCGTAGCCGGTCTCGTTGGGCAGATGGTGCTGGAGGATGTAGGCCATCTCGGCGCTGGCCACGACCTGCGCGCCGGTGACGACCCGCCAAAGGTAGGCGCCGGGGGCATGGTCGCCATGCTCGTGGGTGAGGAGCACGTACTTCACCTTCATGGGGTCGAGGCCCGCCCCCTGAATCTTCGCCCAGTTCTGCTCGAAGGACGCCGCCGCGTTGGGGTCAATCATAATCAGGCCGTCGGGCGCCTCGATGACCAGTTGCGTCCCCATGTCGCTGTGGGCGAAGCCGCCATTGGTGCGCCAGATGCCGGGCGCGATCTTGCCTGGCTGCTGGTTCCTCGTCCACGGCTTGTCGCCGAGCGGGACGGCGTCATTGAGGTCGGTTTGCCAAAGCTGTCGGCCATCCGCATCACGCATCTCCACAGCGCCGGCGGTTGTGGCGACGGCGAGCCGCTTGCCATCAGCGGATGCCCGCACGATGCTTGAGGCGTCCGGGCACGCCGTTGGGCGAACCGCCGCCTTGGCTATGTCCAGGATGTAGGCGGCGGTCGTCCCCTCGTCGGCGGGCAGGAGGGGCCGGCCGCCGAGGCCGCGAGAGGGCCACATGTGGGGCGAGATGAGCAGTTGCTTCCCGTCGGGTGAGAAGGCCAGGTCGCACCAGAGCGGCTCCTTGAAGCTCTCGGGGCCAATGCGGCAAACGACCTTCCCGTCGGCGTCGTAGACGTGGATGGTCGGGCGCGAGGACATGATGCGCGGCACGGAGGGGAACTCGGCGCTGCCGTCGCTCGGGCGGAAGACCCGCTGCCAACCCTCGTAGTCGGCCACCGCCACCTGCTCGCCTTCGCGGTCAATCGCAACGGCGAGCGGCACGCTGAACTTGCGGTTCTCATAGGGCGGAGCAGGGGGGCCGTAGGCGCCCTTCTCGGGCTGAGGCGAGGGCGCGACATCAATGCTGACTGGGCGTGTCCAGGCTGGCTTTGCCTGGCCGCGCTCGAGGACGAGGAGGTTGGGGAGCTTGGCGGCTTGCTCTCCGACTCCGAGGAAACGGCCGACCACGGCCCGCCCGCTGGCGCTGGCGGCGAAGGAGGCCGTCACCCCTGCGCCCAGGTGCGCGACCTCGGCCGTCGCCTCGGCGGGTGAGAGCCACCAGAGGCGGTCGTCGCCGGCTACGACCCACTCGTCGCCGGCCCTCTGGGCCACGCGCGGCAGGTGGTTCGAGTGGTCGCCGTAGTGAAAGAGGAATCCGCCTGGCCTGAAGTCGCGGAGCCGGAAGCCGGCCGAGACCTGTGATAGCTCCTTGCCGCGCAGGAAGGCGTAGAGGCGCGGCGAATCGCCCGCCGTGCCCTCGGGCGTGGTGCAGAGCGCGGCGACGAACGCGCCGTCGTTCGACACCGACACCTCGTTGAGCCACCGCAGCCCCGCGCGGTGCTGCTGGACGATCTTGCCCCCTTCGTCAAGAACGAAGAGGTTCGGCTCGCCAGGGGCCGCGATGGTGCCGACGGCCACGAAGCGCCCATCGTCGCTCACATCGAGACAGGCGATCCCCTGCCGAGGCAGCGGCCCGGTGCCCCGGGCGTTCCATTCAGGGGCGCGCGCCGTCGCGGCGGCAGCGCCGCTCGCCGTATTCCTGCACGCTGCCAGCGCGGCGCAGAAACAGAGGATCGCTGCCAGATGAGTCCAGCAACCCGGATGGTCCGGCATGGCAAACACTCCTTTCGCAGGCGATGCCAGTCATCCTAGCGCCTCACCCACCCCATCGCAAGCCGAATATTCCGATTGATTCCCCGTTCGGCCAAGGGTACGATAGATACGCCAGGGGGTGCCGCCAAACGTCAGCGGCGGTCCACAAGCGGCTCGAGAAAGGGAATGCCGATGAGCATGCGCGCGATCGCACGACAGATCCTCACTTGCCTCGTTATCGTCGCCTTCCTCGCGAGCCCTGTGCTCGCGGGGACCACGGTGGCCATCGTGAAGGGCAAGGACGTGGACAAGATGGTGGCCGAGGCCATTGACCTGTTGGGCGGAATGAAGCAATTCGTCAAAGATGGTCAGAAGGTCACCCTCAAGCCGAACCTGGTTCACCAGCCGGCCCTGCCCGGCCGCGAGCAGACCCGCACGGATGCGAAGATTGCGCCGGGCTTCACAACCGACGTCCGAATCGTGAAAGCCCTCGCCCAACAGATGCTCAAGGCCGCCAAGTGCAAGGTGACCATCGCCGAGGGCACGCCGAACGATGCCACGAAGATGTTCGACTTCCTCGGCTACACGCAGATGGCCCGGCAGGCAGGCATCCAACTGGTGGACGTGGATCGATCCGTGCGGACCAAAGTGAAGCTGGACGGGCCGCCGCGCAGGGAATACTCGCTCCCCGTGGCCACTCAGGCGTGCGACGTGCTGGTGGACATGCCGGTGATGAAGACCCACCAACTCGCCGGCGTGACGCTGGGGATGAAGAACCTCTTCGGCCTGCTACCCGAGCCCAGAAAGGTCTTCCACGCGAAGCTCGATGAGGTGCTCTGCGACCTCTGCGCCGCCCACAGGCCGGACCTGGTCATTGTGGACGGCCTGGTCGCAATGGAGGGGCAGGGGCCGCTCGAGGGCACGCCTGTGCCGATGGGCCTCCTGGTGGCTGGCACGGATGTGGTGGCGGTGGACACGGTGTGCGCCGCCATCATGGGTTTCGAGCCGTCGCGTGTCACCCACCTGGCGCTCGCCGCCAAGCGGGGCCTCGGCGAAGCCGATCTGAGCAAGATCGCCGTGAAGGGCCTGTCGGTCAACGAGGTCAAGCGCCCCTTCAAGCATGCGCTCTGGGAGGCCGAGGTCTCCATCCCCAAGACCGATGAGGCAGCGCAGGAGTTGCTCCCCATCGCCGATACCGTGCGGAGGACCGACTGGAACGGCGAGCTGTTCTACTCCTTCGGCCCGCGCCACCTGAAGGTGGACACTCAGAAATACCCCGGCCGCGAATCCCAGGGCTTCACCGTCCGCATCCCCATTCAGGGCAACCGCATCTACTTCTACCCCCGCTACCGCGTGCTCTACCCGGAGGAGGCCCAGGCCGCGATGGATGAGGTGGCCCAGTGGATTGGCGAGAAGCTGGGCAAGGACATCCCGATGCAACGGAAGGCGATGCGCGCGCCGGAGTGAGCAGCTTGGCGGCGGCGTTCCCCGCACGGACCGGCCGCCGAGCGCCCCCTACCAACCCTTCGGGAGCCAGGGCCGGGTGGCCTCCACGAGGTCGTCCAGAATCAGGGGGATGTCATAGAGATCGGTCACGTGCGGGTCGAGGAAGAGCGCCTGTTGCGCTGCCTCGCGGTCGCGGCTCACAGCCGCCTGAATGCTCAGGTCGTGGATCGTCACCCACCGTTGAACCAGCGAGTGGACCGCTGGAGGAAGCTCGATCGGCTTCGCCGTGACTTTTCGCCCCGCCACCGTGGCGATGACCTCCACGCAGGCGTCACGGGGGAGGCCCTGGATCCAGCCGCCCGTGTTGAGGATGTTCAAGGCGCGGGTGAACGGCTCGCCCGTGAGATGCGCCCACATCAACTCGTGGGCGTGTTCGGAGGTTAAGAGGTGCAGATCGCCGACCGGCTCGGGTCCGTAGGCCCATTCGCGGAGGATGGCCGGCGGCTCGCGGCGGCCGAAGGGCGGGCGGCCTGGGATGAGCCGCTTGACGCCGTGGTCGAGAGCATCGATCCGGCGGGGCGTAAAGAAGAAGGGGTAGAACTCCGCTAAGTGCGTGCCGCCGCACGACGGCCACGCGCCGAGGATGCGGCACACGTCTTGCTGGAGTTTCACCTCCTCGTGAGTCCCCAGCAGGCTGTCGGCCACCTTGGCCTGCGAGGCGAGCGAGGCGGCCAGCATCTCGCTCGTTCGTTCCTTGCCGCGAATCCACAGTCGGGTGACGAACGCCTGGTGGTTCACGCCGCCCAGTTCCATGGCCACGTGCCGCTTCTTGCAGCCGAACACCTCGGCGAAATACTGGAACAAGGCATCGGCCGAATGGCACAGGCCGTAGGCGGGGATCGAGCTGTAGCGTGCTGCTGCGCCCGTGATGCACGACATCGGGTTCGTGAAATTCAGCAGCGCGGCCTTGGGGCACAGGCGCTCCATCTCGCGCGCCAGCTCGACCACGACGGGGATTTCGCGCAGGTTGCGGGCGAGCGCCGTGGGGCCGAGCGTATCGCCCACGCCCACGGGAATGCCGTATTTCGCGCACACTTCGAACGAGCGGAAGTCGCTCTCCTGCCCGCCCGTCGTGATCGAGAGCAGCACCGCATCGGCATTCCTGAGGGCGGCAGCGCGGTCGAGCGTGCGCGTGACGACGATCTTCGTGCGCTTCTGGCGGACGATTCGCTCCACCAGGTCGCCCACGAGCTTGAGTGGCTCGGGATCGAGGTCGTGAACCACCACCTCGCAGTCGCCGAAGCCCCCGACCAGCAGCATGTCGCGCACGACTTTGTGCACGAACTTGTAGGATGCCCCGACGAAGGCGATCTTCCGCCGGCCCACGGAGCCCTTGTTGCGCGTGAACTCCTCCACAGGCCCCACCCAGCCCGATGACTTGCCGACGATCTTGGGCATCATCGTCCCGTATGCTGCCAGTGACTTGCGGGATCGCTGCGCCGCGCAGGCGCCAAGCGGGCCGAACATCGCCGAGGCAAACCCACAGTTGGGCAGCACCGCCTCAAAGGGAGAACAGGGACAAGGGACCGAACGGACCCGTGCGGACCGGCCTCACGCATCACGTATCAGACGCCAAACGGCAAGTCCGGCGTCCAGTCGCCGCTGGTGTTGGCGGCGGTATAGGTCTTGAAGCCCAGGTAGTTGCCGAAGGCCTCCCAAAGGACGTTGCCGACGTGGGCTCGGTTCATGCCCACGTGGTGCGGGAAGTGCCGCACCAGGACGTTGCGGTAGAAGCGCTGGAAGTTGGGGATGCGGACCCAGCCATACGCGCCGAAGGTGACCGCGGCGTTGGGCTCGACGACGCCCTGGGCGAGCGCGACCTTGAAGGCGCCCGCATTGTCCTGTGTCGCGCGGCAGAGGGTGACCGGGCCGTCCTGCATGACGAACTCCACGACGCCCATGGCCTTGTCGCGTCCGACGGTGCCGGCGATGATCTCGTGGCAGGCCATCCGGCGCTCGGTCTTGGCCCACGAGTGGGGGAAGACGCCGCAGTGCCAGCAGTTGACGAGCTCGGGGTCCTCGTTGTGCAGGTTATTCCAGTCGGCGAGGCAGCTCGGCCCGCCGCTGGCGAGCATGAGGGCGTGCATCGAGAGCAGGCCCATGATGTCGGCCTCGCAGGCGCAGGGGGTGCCGCGGTCGTCGAAGCGGCCCATGGTGGCGCAGGTGCAGATGCCGAGGTTCTGCTGAATCGAGGTCCAGCACTGGATCGCCAGGCCGTCGAGCCTGCGGTCCTCGATGAACTTGCGGAGGACGATCTCGAGCTTGGCGATCTTGGCCAGAATGTCATCGGCGACGGCGGTGGTGTCAATGGTCTTCTTCATGTCGGCGACCACGCGCTTCACCGCGGCGTCGGTGGGCATGGCGTTGATGGCGCCGATGACTTCGGAGAGGTCGAGGGTGACGCAGGTGGGGCCAAGGGTCTGGAGGGCCTTTTCGTTGTAGCGACAGGTCCAGAAGGCGTCGGGCCGCGCGCCCACCTGGCCGTAGCGTGCGCTGCGGATGCCACCGACGACGCGGCAGACGGCGGCGAAGCGCTCGGCCGTGCCGCGGAAGCTCTCGTCGGTGGGGAAGCAGATGGGCACCTCGGGCACGGAGTAAGGCAGGCCGAGCTGGCGCAGGGCCTCGCCGATGCTCAGGAGGCCGCAGAAGCTGTCGCGCCGCTCGATCTCGCGCGAGAGCACCGCCTCCTCCTGGCAGCCGACGATGAGGACGGGGACCCGGAGGCCGCATTCCTTGAGGGTGATGGCCACGCCCTGCTCGTCGCCGAAGTTGACGGCGGAGACCACGATGCCGTCGGGCTGGGCCTCGCGGAACATGCGCCCGACCTTGATTGCCTCATCGAGCGACTCGACGCAGCCGACCTTGGTGTCGGTGGGGGAGGGCACGACAACTTCGGCGCCGGTGGCCTTGAGCACCTTGACGGTCTCGTTGCGCATCTTCGCGGCCAGCTTGTCGGAGAAGAAGCCGCGGTTGGCGGGGATGAAGCCGAGCTTGACCTTCTTGAGTTTGACCATGGCCGAAGCCCTCCGGTGCGTGGGGTGCGGGGCCGACACAACGGTATCATAAGCAAAGGGCGGTCGGCCCGCAAGCGTGACTTGAAGCGGGGGGCGGGAGGGTGTATAGTTGCGGCGGGTTCGCGTAGGGCTTCAGTTTGGAGGAAAGGAACCCGTGCCGGTGAGCAGGTGCGTGGCTGTGGCGCTTTCGGGAGTGTTGGCTCTGGTGGGCTGTTCCTCGGGCACGCAAGAGCGCGCGGAGGGCGCGTGGGGCGCCGTGGCGGACGGCTTCCGCGCGTCGCTGCGCTCGCCGCGCGCCGTGGTGGCGCTCGGGGAGCCGATCGAACTGCGCGTTCGCGTGCGCAACGCCGTGGGCGAGATCCGCGACTTCGCCTCGGCGCACGACGTAGCGCTCCGGGTGTCGCGTGGCGACGCCAGTGTCGGCGATGACCTGGACTATGTGACCCTCGCCCCGGAGGCGATGAAGCTGCCTCCGGGTGAAGAGCGTGAATTCCCGCTGCGGAAATACCCCACCTCGGGCGACGCGGCGAAGCTGTGCGGCGCGCGCGGCCTCTACCGCTTCCAGGGCACCCTGGGCAAGATGGAACTGCCGCCGATCGAGATCCGAGTCGAGTGACCAGGGGCTGTGCGCATGCTTCCCATCCAGGCATCGAAGCTGCTGATCGTGGATGGCGTTGAGGGGGACCCGCGCATGCGCGCCCGCGTCGAGCGGCTACGCCCGGGCATTGTCGCAGACGACGTGCGCCGCGTGGACGACGCGACGCTGGCTGCCCTTGTGAAGGCCGACCTGACTGCCACGCCGCACAACGGCATGAAGGCCGATTTCCAGCCCGTGGTCATCCTCAACCGTTTCCGCTTCGATGACGACGAGCCCGAGCGCCTGCGCCGCACCGAGGCGTTCCCCGACCTCAATCGCCTCAAGTTCAACGGCTATGGCGGTTTCGACTGGCGCGACAGCGGCTCGGCCGCCTGGCGCCAGGGCACGGGCCTCGTCTGCCAGCCCGCCTGGCAGCTCCACACCATCGTCGGATGCCACTTCCGCTGCGCCTACTGCCACCTGAGCTGGGTGCTAAACGTCATGATGAATATGGAGGACTTCGTCGAGCGGCTCGACGGCTGGATGGATCAATGCCCGAACCAAACCCTCTTCCAGTACGACAACTGGACCGACACCGCGTGCTTCGAGCCCGAGCACGGCGGCTCGAAGCTGCTCATTGACTACTTTGCCCGGAAGCCCGGCCGAGCTCTGGAACTCTACGTGGGCAAGAGCGATCACGTGGACTGGATGCTCGACTACGACCATCGCGGGCACACCGTGTGCTGTTGGAGCGTGAGCGCGGCCACCCAGAGCCGCCTCTTCGAGTATCGCTCCGCCCCGATGGAGGCACGCATCGAGTCCATGCGCAAGTGCCAGCAAGCCGGCTACCCCGTCCGCGTGCGCTTCTCGCCCATCATCCCCGTGAGGAGCTGGGAGGCAGAGAACCGCGAGATGATTCGCCTGCTGTTCTCGCGCGTGCGGCCCGACGTGGTGACGATCGAGACGATTCGCTTCCTCACCTACGATGCGATGGCGAGTTGCTTCGACTTGTCGCTGCTCGACGAAGAGTTCGTGACGGCGATGAGGGCGTTCTCAGGCCAGCCGTTCGCGCCCGGCTGCGAGGTCCCCGACGATTGGCGCAAGCGGGTCTATCGCTTCTTCTTCGACGAGCTTGAGGCCGTCGGCTGCGAGGCCCCCGTGGCCTTCTGCCGCGAGAAGCGAGACCTCTGGAATCACTTCGCTCCCGAGTTCGCCCGCTACGGCCAGCACCCTGACGCGTACATCTGCAACTGCGGCCCCTACTCGGCCCCGGCAGGCGCGGCGCTGCTTGAGTGACACGATGGTGGAGCGTGCATACCTGCACGCGGAACCAGTGGATGGCGGCCGGCCACGGTTCGTCCCGCGTGCAAGTATGCAAGCCCTACAAGTGCTTCTCTTCGCTTCGCGGTGCGTGACCAGGAAAGGAGAGTGCCGTGAGGGGGTTACGTGCGATTGTCTGGGCGGCGGCCCTGGCTGTCGCAAGTAGCGAGGCCCTGGCCGATTGGCAGGTGTGGACCGTGACCGACACGCGGCGCGTGCTACGCGACGAGCCTGCCGGCAAGGGGACCGAGGTCGTGCTCGCCGCCGCACGAAACGAGGGCCGTGGCTTCCAGATCCTCATGCGCTCCGACGAGGCGGTGAAGGGCATCAACATCCAGCCGGGCGACCTCAAGGGGCCGGGCGACGCCGCCATCGCCGCGAAGGATGCGCGCCTCTATCGCCAGCACCAGCTCGAGATAAAGCAGGGAACGCATCGCAACGACGCCTTCGAGCCCGGCTGGTATCCCGACCCGCTCATCCCCTTCCGCCATCCCGTCACGGGCGAGCCGCTCAAGGGCGCGCGCTTCGCCGCGGTGCCCTTCGACCTGCCGGCCAACGAGACCCACGGATTCTGGGTGGACGTTGCCGTGCCCGCCAGGACCCCGCCCGGCCAGTACCGCGGCGTGTGCCGCGTGACTGCCGAAGGGCAGAGACCCGTTGAGATTCCCGTGGTTCTGCACGTCTGGGACTTCGAGTTGCCGTCCACGCCGACGCTTGTCACCTCGTTCGGCTCGCCCGCGGGCGCCCTGCGCGGCTACTACCGGCGGCGGGCCAAAGAGGGGAAGGACAAGGAGCCCGAGGATTGGGCCGCCGTGGAGACTCAGTGCTCGCTCATGCTGAGTGAGCATCGTTTCAACGCCTATCCCCCCTCAGGCAGCCTGGCGCCCGTGGCCAAGCCAGATGGCACGTTCGATATCCCCGCCGAGCAGGTCGCCGCGTTCCGCGAGTTCGTGGATCGCTACCACGTCAACGCCTTCTGCACCCCGCACCCGTCGTCGGCCGGGGTGAAGGACCCCAAGGCCGAGAAGCCGAAGCTCCATGCCTGGCTGAGGGCATGGGACAAGGCAGCGGCTGAGCTCGACCGCCCTGTGCTCTTCTATACCTACCTGAAGGACGAGCCGAACAAGGAGGAAGAGTACCGCTACGTCCAGACCTGGGGCAAGGCCGTCCGCGAGGCCAAGAGCGTCGTCAAGGTCATGGTGGTCGAGCAGACCAAGACCCAGGACGAGAAGTGGGGCGACCTCTACGGTGCGGTGGACATCTGGTGCCCCCTCTTCTCGCTCCACGACCCCGACACAGCCGCCCAGCGGCAGGCCCTGGGGGAGCAGATCTGGACCTATACGGCCCTCTGTCAGCTCAAGCCTACCCCGTGGTGGCACATTGACTTCCCGTTGCTTCACTACCGTGTGCCCGCCTGGATGGCCTGGCGCTATCGAATGACCGGCTTGCTCTACTGGGGCGGCATGTCCTTCTGGAACCAGGTCGAGGACCCCTGGACCGACGCCTGGACCTATGGGCACCCGAAAGAGAAGGACAAGAAGGGCCTCGTCTACAACGGCGAGGGCACGCTCGTCTACCCGGCCCGGGCCGTGGGCTACGAGGGGATCGTCCCCAGCCTGCGCCTGAAGGCGTTGCGCGACTCCATCGAGGACTACGAGTACTTCGCCCTGGCGGCGAAGCTGGGCCTGGCCGACAAGGCCCAGGAGATCGTTCTTTCCGTTGCACCGTCGTTTTTCGAGTGGGACAAGGACCCCGCGTCCTACGACAAGGCCCGCGCCAAGCTGGCCGAACTGATCGTTGCCGCACGAAAGTGAGCGAACTGCCCTCCCGAAGGGTCCAATGCCTTCGGCAGGGCGCTTGTGCAGGAGGCCGCAGGTGCTTCAAAGGGGCCTGCTGAAGGATGCAGATGTCGAGCGCCTTGCCGATGGGGTCCTCGCCATCCTCGAGCGCGTCGGCATCCTCTGCCAGAACGACGAACTGCTCCGCACCCTCGACGTGGCAGGGGCGAGGGTGGACTTCGCGGCCCAGCGTGTGCACTTTCCGCGCCCCATGGTGGCAGGGTTCGTTGACTACCTTCTCGGAGAGGCCGCGAGCCGGCGCGAGTACAATGCCGAGCGTCCGTGGCAGCAGACCGGTGCCTCCTCGGGCCCCTTCTCGTCCATCGGCCTGCCCGACCTCGAGACCCAGGTCGCCCAGTTCGTGCTCGACCCTGCCACGGGCGAGCGGCGAAGCGGGAACAAGGCGGACCTCGTGCGCCTGATCCAGTTTGGCGATGCGCTTCACGGGGAGGCCGGCGTGGGCCATTGCCTGCTGCTGACCGACGTGCCGCCGCTCGTCGAGCCGCTTGAAGCGGCCCTCTTGCTGGCCGAACACGCCCAGAAGCCGCACGCCGCCTTTGCGTGGAACGTGAGGCAGATTCCCTATCTGGCGGAGATGGGCGAGGTCCTGGGCTACGCCAATTGGTACAACTACGGCGCGATCTGCTTCGCTCACCCGCTGCGCTTCGACCGCGACGTGGCCGACCGCTTCGTCCACAAGGTCAAGGCTGGCTCGCCGACCGGGCTGACGGCCATGCCCGTGGCGGGTGTGACGGCGCCGGTCACGCTCGCCGGCTTCGTGGCGGTGGCCGCCGCCGAGCACCTGGCCACGTGGATCGCCGCTCGGGCGCTCAACCCCTCCGTGCGCCTCGGCGGCTCCATGTGGGGCGCCACGGTGGACATGCGCGGCAGCGGCGTGAGCTACTGTTCCTTCGATGCCATGCTCTACTCCTTCGCCACGGTCGAGTTCCTCCGTCGCTGGTGCAGCATCGAGGTCCCCGTCGGCGGCGGCGAGTACTGCGACGCCAAGGCCCCCGGCCTCTACGCCGCCCTCGAGAAGGCCTACAAGGCCATGACCATCGCCGCCTTCAGCGGGCGCCACCCGAGCATTGGCTCGGGCCTGCTCGACACCGGCAAGGTGCTCTCGCCCGTGCAACTGCTCATCGAGCGTGACTTCGCGGCGGGGGCGCGCCAGTTCGCCCGCACCGTTGTCGCCACGCCCGAACTCCTCGCTCTGGAAGAGATCGCCGACGTGGGGCTGGGCCTCGACGCGAGCCACCTCGGCACAGAGCACACCGTGCGGCACTACCGCGATTCGCTCTGGCTGCCGGCCCTGCTCGACCGATCGGGCTGGACGGGCCCTGACTACGAAGCCAGGATGCTGGCTAAGGCCCGAGCCGGATTCGACGAAGTGTCCGCTGCCTACCGTAAGCCGCACATTGACCCTGGCAGGCTGGCGAAGATGCGGGCCATCGTTGCGAGGGCGCGAAGGGAGCTGCTGTAGATGACCTCGCGCCAGAGAGTCCTTGCCGCCCTGCGGTGCGAGGAGCCCGACCGGGTGCCGTACTGCGAGCTGTGGATTGACCCGCGCCTCGCCCGCACGATGATGGGCTGGCCCGAGGGCGTGGGCGACAAGGGGTGGAGCGCCGCCGAGGCGAGAGCCCTCGCCCGGCGGCTGGGGATGGACAACATTCTCTACGTCCTCCGCCCGCCCGTCTACGCGCAGACGGGCGAGGGCGAGGGGGGCCGCCAGTTCCTCGGCGAGGGAATGATTCGCTCGCAAGCGGACCTGGCGCTCATCGAGCTTCCTGATCCGCGCGACGAGGCGCTCTGGGCGCCGGCCCGCGCCTTCGCCCAGGGCAAGGGCGACTACGCGGCGTTTCTCGTCACCCGCGTCGGCCTCTTCCCGACCATTGTGAGCCTGGGCTTCGAGGCGTTCTGCGTGGCGCTCCACGAGAACCGCCCGCTCGTCGAGGCCGTGCTCGACCGCTATACGGACTGGGCGGCGGCCCTGGCCGAGCGCGCGGGGGCGGCGGGCTTCGACGCCTTTGTGACCACCGACGACATGGCCTTCAAGAGCGGTCCGTTCTTCTCGCCCGCCGTGTTCCGCGAGGTGGTCGCGCCCCGCTTCCGCCGCGTGGCCGAGCGGCTTACGATCCCGTGGGTCTTCCACAGCGATGGCAATATGGCGCCCGTGGCCGAGGACCTGGTCGCCCTCGGCGTCGCCGGTCTCCACCCCAACGAGAAGGGGGCGATGGACATCCGCGAGATGAAGCGCTGCTACGCCGGCCGCCTGTGCCTGCTGGGCAACGTGGAGATGGACCTCCTCGGCCGCGGCACGCCCCGTCAGGTGGCCGCCGAGGTGCGCGGCCTCCTGCGCGACGTCGCCCCCGGCGGCGGCTACGTCGCCACCAGCGGCAACAGCCTGGCGAGCTTCGTGAGGCCAGAGAACGTGCTCGCCATGTCGAGGGCGGTGAAGAGACACGGAACCTACCCGATTCGCTCGGGGAAGCGTCGCGATACGTGAAACGTGATGCGTGAGAAGAGAAGACATGACGCGTGATGCGTGACGCGTGACAAGAGAAGAACAGGAGATGTGTGTTGAATCACAGCGTGAAATGGCTTGTTGTGGGGGCATGGGCCCTGTTGGCGGGGTGTGGCGGCGATGATGCACCGAAGGCCGGGCAAACCGTGCTGACAGTGTGGGACTGGCACGCCGCCGACCCTTCCAAGGGCGCCGGCCTGTGGCTGATGAACATTGACCAGGCGTTCGAGCGCCTCCACCCGAACATCAAGATCAAGCACGTCGCCCAGTCCCACAACGAGTACTACCAGATCTTCATGACCGCCGCTGCGGCCAAGAGCGGCCCCGACGTCGTCATGCTGCACCAGGGCAGCCGCGTGCTCGATCTGCGCAGCAGCCTCCGCCCCCTCACCGACTTCGTGACGCCCGAGTTCCGCAAGAAGATCGTCGGCTGGGACGTGACGAGCGAGAACTTCGACCCCGCCGGCACCCCCTACGCCGTGCCCATCGCGGTCCAGGGCCTGCTCTGGTACTACAACAAGAAGGTGCTGCGCGAGGCGGGCGTCACGTTCGACGGCACGGCGATGTCCTGGGACGAGTTCCTCGACACCTGCGCCGCTCTGAAGAAGGCGGGCAAGGCCGGCCTCGCCGTGGGCGAGAAAGAGGGCGACTGGGCCGCCTGGTTCCTCAACTCCGCCGCCTTCCAGACTCTCACCGCAGCGGAACGCGACGCGCTGGCCCGCGGCGAGCTGAGGTGGACCGATCCCAAGGTCGTCGCGCTCTTCGAGCGGCTCAAGGAGCTGAACGACCGCGGCTGCTTCCAGGACGGCTTCATGTCCACCTCCCTGTGGCCCGACGCGCGCTACGTGTTCCTGCGCGGCCAGGCGGGCTTCTTCCTCGGCCTTATTTCGGACGTGGCGCACTGGAAGGAGTTCGGCAAGTTCTTCGGCCCTGAGAACGTCGGCGTGATGGTGTGCCCCACCTTCCAGCCCGGCCCCGACGCGGACAAGTTTCCCATCGGCGGGGCCTTCGCCTACGCCGTCACCGCCTGGAGCCCGAGCCCCAAGGAGGCGTTCGACTACATCGCGTTCGTGGCGAACGAGGAGAATGCGAAGACGTTCCTCACCGAGGTTGGGTCATTCCCTGCGAATCAGAACTATGACCGCAGCCTGCTCACGGACCCGACGGCGAGGGTGATTGCCGCGTGGCTGGCCTCGGGCCGCACGGGCAGCCAGATGACGGGCAAGACGCCGATGGCGCTGGGCGACGTGTTGAACCGCGAGTGCCAGCGCCTCCTGAGCGGCCAGGCCACCGTGGCCGAGGCCGCCGCGGCCATCGAGAAGGCAGTGCCGAGGAAGTAGCTCGGGTTTGTAGCGCGGCCTTCAGGCCATACAGGATGCGGGCTGAAGCCCGCACTACGAACGCCAAGGCCTGCACGGTGAACGCAGAAGTGGGGGATCGCCGTGGTTCGATGCCGCGGGGCCGCGCTCGGCGGCTGGCTGTTCCTGATGCCCGCCTGCCTCTTGTTGCTCGTATTTCGGGTGTTCCCGGCGGGCAGCGCACTGTGGCACGGCTTCACCGAGTGGAGCGGCGCGAGCGCCCCGCGCTGGGTCGGGCTGGCGAACTTCGTGGAACTCTTCACCCGCGATGAGGTGTTTTGGCCGGCCGTGCGGCACAACTTCGTCCTCGTGGCCTCCGTGCCGCTGTGGATTCTCGTGTCGCTCGTGCTCGCCCTGCTGATCCACCAGGAGGTCTTGGGCTGGCGCTTCTTCCGCGCGTCGTTCTTCCTGCCGTCGGTGCTCTCACCCGTCATCGTGGGGTCGCTGTTCACCGTGCTGCTCGGGCCGGACGGCCCGGTGAATCGTGCCCTGAAGTCGGCGGGCCTCGGGGCGCTGGCCTTCGAGTGGCTGGGCGACCCGGCCACGGCGCTGCCGACGATCATCGTGGTGATCCTGTGGGGCATCTTCGGCCACGGCGTGATCGTGTTCCTGGCCGGGCTGGCCGCGGTGCCGAAGGAGGTTTTCGAGGCCGCGCGGCTCGACGGCGCGACCGGCTGGCAATTCCTCTGGCACATCGTCGTGCCGTCGTTGCGCCACGTCATCGAGTTCTGGGGCGTCAGCCTGGTCGTGTGGTCGTTCACCAGCCTGTTCGCGTTCATCTACGTGATGACCAAGGGCGGCCCGGGCTACTGCACCACGCTGGTCGAGTACCACCTGTACTTCCAGGCGTTCGAGGCGAATCGCATGGGCTATGCGTGCGCGCTCGGCAGCGCGCTGTTCCTCATGGTGTTCGGCCTGGTCCTCCTCCAGATTCGGCTCATGGCGGGGAGGGAGGAATGATGGCTATTCGCCGAAAGGTCGGTCGTTCGGTCATCTTCGCGGCGCTGGCCGCGATCAGCGTCACGACGATCTACCCGCTCGTCTTCATGCTCCTCTCGGCGCTCAAGGGCGAGGAGGAGTTCATCCTCAACCCCTACGGCCTCCCGGCTCACCCGACCTTCGAGAACCTGGTGAACGCCTGGAAGTACGCGAAGTTCGGGCAGTATCTCGGCAACTCGTTCATCGTGGTGGCGGCGGGCGTGGTGCTGTCGTGGGCCGTGTGCAGCCTGGCGGGCTACGCCCTGTCGCATCTGGAGTTTCCCGGCCGGCGGGTGGCGTTCTTGGCCATCCTGGGCTCGATGATGATCGCCCCGCAGATCATCCTCATACCCCTTCATTCGATGCTGGGGACGCTTGGGCTGCTCAACAGGCGCCTCGGCCTGATCCTCGTCTACGCCACCCTGGCCGTGCCGTTCGGCACGTATCTGATGACGTCGTATCTCCGCGGCGTGCCGCGCGAGCTGGTGGAGGCGGCGCAGGTGGACGGTGCGAATCACCTTCAGATCCTCTGGCGTATCATGCTCCCCATCGCGCGTCCCGCGTTGATGACGCTCGGCATCTTCAATTTCCTTTGGATGTGGAATGAGCTGCTCCTGGCCCAGGTGATTCTCAACGAGGACCACGCCCGCACACTGATGGTGGGCGTGGCGAACTTGCGGGGGCAGTATACCACGAACATGCCCTATCTCTCGGCCGGCCTGTTTCTCGCCGCGTTGCCCGTGCTTCTCATCTTTCTGGTCTTCCAGACGCAGATCACGAAGGGCATGACGATGGGCGCGGTGAAGTAGTGTGGGGGCTTTCTCGGTGGGAGGCCCCCCCTGGGCAGCTTCGATGCTGGCACGGGCGCGCCCCGCCCATACTTGCTCAATCCTGAGAGGGGGGAAGTGAGCAAGTATGGGCAGATGGGCGAGGATTGGCGATTCTCGCGGCTCCGGCCATTCCTGCTCATCTGGGGGATGAGCAAGTATGGGAGGGGGAGTGGCCTGGTGCGTAAGATATTGCTGTATATATGGTTATGGGATGGGCATCGCGGGCGCGACAACGCCCGCCCCACGCTGGCCAAGGGCGGCCACGTCGGGGTCGTTGGGCTCTGATGAGCCGGGCTTCCTCCTCAAGCGGTTATTCTCGCCGCGCTACTTGGCGGGCTTGTCCTCATCGGTGCGGAAGGGGCAGGCCGGGAGGTCGGCCTTGTTGTAGAGGTTGCAGATGGGGTTATTGCCCCAGGCGTAGCGCACTGCGACGGGCTTCTCGACCTTCGGGCTGGAGACGACGACGGTCTCGCCGTCAATCCTGGCCTCGGCCCAGACGAACTTCAGGTCCTCGCCCGCGATGGCGAAGCCCTGGACTTCGCTCTTGGGGCGAAGGTCGGCAATGTCCACGCCGAAGCGCTTGTCGAGCGTCGGGCCGTTCGGCTTCATGTCCTCGAGCGGCTTGGCGACGAGGCCGCCGCCCACGTGCTTGAAGGCGATGCGGGCCTTGTTGCCCTCGATCGTCATCTTGTCGAAGCGGGGGCCGGAGTAGACGAGTTCCTTGCCGTACTCGATGGCGAGGGCGGCGAGGGCGAGGCGCTTGCCGACGTCCTGCTTATTGCGCGGGTGGATGTCCTTCGCCTCGCCCACGTCAATGATGCAGGCCTGGCCCGTCTTGGGGAGGGCGAGGGTCATGTCCTGGGCCTCGCGGAGCCAGGCCCAACCGCCGTCCGTCGGCTCCTTGTCCACGGCCATGAAGTTGGCGAGTTGGACGAAGAAGAAGGGGAGAGGCACTTCGGCGCCCTGGGCGAGCGACCAATCCTTGCGCCAGTTCTTGATCATGGTGGGGAAGAGCGTGCGGTATTCGCGGGCGGCGCCGGCGTTGGACTCGCCCTGGTACCAGATGGCGCCGCGGACGGTGTAGGGGAGGACCGGGGCGATCATGGCGTTGTAGAGGGCCGCGGGGGTATGGGCGCCGATGCCGGGCATGGCGGGCTTGCGGGGGGGCTGCTTCTTGGCTTCCTTGGCCTTTGCGGCGTCGGCCTCCCACTTCTTGAGCGCCTCCTCGTACTTCTGCTTGGCCTCGGGCGTGGGGTTGGCGGCGGCATCGAGGGCTGCGACGTAGTGCTTCAGCTCGGGCACGGCGTCGAGGGCCTCGCGGCTGGTCCACGCCTGGGCGGGCGTGCCGCCCCACGAGGTGTGCAGGAGGCCGATGGGGACGTTGAGTTCCTTGTGCAGGTGGCGGCCGAAGAAGTAGCCGACGGCGGTGAAACCCTTGACGGTCTGCGGGCTGCAAACGGCCCAAACTCCTTTGGCCTCGGCGAGCGGTGTGGCCGAAACGGCCTTCTGAAGGCCGAAGTGGCGGATGTTGGGGAAGTTGGCGGCTTCGGCCTCTTCCTGGGCATTATTGCAGCTGCCGACCACCATCTCCATGTTGGACTGGCCGGAGCACACCCATACGTCGCCGACCAGGACGTTTTCGAGTTTGATCGTGTTCTTGCCGGCAACGGTGATTTCGTGCGGGCCGCCCGCTTCCAGGGCATCGAGCATGATCGCCCATTCGCCCTTGTCGTTGGCCTTGGCGGACTGCTTCTGGGCGCCGAGGGTCACGGTGACCTCCTCGCCCGGCTCGGCAGTGCCCCAGAGGCGCGCCTTCACGCCGCGTTGGAGGACCATGTTGCTGCTGATCACAGCCGGCAGCTTCACATCGGCGAGCGCCGACGCCGCCGCGGCCAGCACCGCCACCCAGCCACACCATCGCCGCATTGCCAACTCCTTTACCCTTGGGCGGAAAGAGGCGAAACAGGGGAAATATGATGCCGGTTTCCTGTGCCCGTGTCAAGTGGGGATCGTCGTTGACACGCCGGCCCGGCTCGGCTATTGTGATGGTGGCATGGCGTGGATTGGCCCACTGAATCGAGGGGCGACGACGATGGAGAAGAAGACGCTTCGCACGGGAATCGTGGGCTCGGGCTTCGCCGCTCGGTTCCACTTCGAGAACCTCAAGCGCGTGTTCGGGGTGAACGTCGAGGTGGTTGGCACGTACGCCGTGGACGCCGCGATGGCCGCGAGCTACGCGAGGGAACGCGGCATTACGGCGTTCGACGGCCTGGGAGAGCTGATCGAAGCGGTGGACGTGGTTCACGTGTGCACGCCGCCCTCGGCGCACGAGGCGGTGGTCGTGGCCGCGCTCGAGCGCGGCCGCAACGTGGTGTGCGAGAAGCCGCTCACGGGCTACTTCGGCGATGGCTCCGAGAGCTTCCACGGCGACCGCTTTCCGAAGCAAGTGGCCCTCGACCACGCGCTGGCGAGCGTCGAGCGCATCCTCGCTGCCGAAGCCGCCAGCCGGGGCATGCTGTGCTACGCTGAGAACTGGGTGTACGCCCCTTCGGTGCAGAAGGAACGCGAGATCGTCGAGAAGACGGGCGCCCAGATCCTGTGGATTCACGGCGAAGAGGCCCACTCGGGCTCGCACGCGGCCACCTATGCCTTCTGGAAGTTCTCGGGCGGCGGCGTGATGATCGGCAAGGGCTGCCATCCGCTCACCGCCGCGCTCTACCTCAAGCGCGTCGAAGGCCGCGCCCGCCACGGCAAGCCGATCCGTCCTGCCAGCGTCTCGGCCCGAGCCCACGCCATCACCCGTCTCCCTGCGTTCCAGGATGCCGGCCACATCCGCTGCAATTACCATGACATTGACGACTTCTCGATGATGCATGTGGAGTTCGACGACGGCACGGTGGCCACCGTGTTCGCCTCGGACATCATCCTCGGCGGCATTCACAACTGGCTCGAGGTCGCCGCCAACAACCACCGCACCCTCTGCCACATCAACCCGAACACCTCGATGCAGGTCTACAACCCCAAACGCGAGCGGTTCGCCGACATCTATACCGTCGAGAAGATCGAGACGAAGGAGGGCTGGACCGCCATGTCGCCCGACGAGGACTGGACGACGGGCTATCCGCAAGAGATGCAGGCATTCTATGGCTGCTTCGCGTCGGGCGAGCGGCCCGAGAGCGACAGCCGCCTGGCCGCCGACACCATCTCGACCATCTACAGCGCCTATGTTTCCGCCGAGCGGAAGGGCGCCGCCGTGCCCGTGAGGACCTTCTGACCCCTGGAGCGCGAGGTGAACCCATGCGCCGCATCGTCCTATCGGTCCTATCCGTCCTGTCTGTCCTATCATGGGCTTCCGCCTCAGAGCAGGGCTTTGTGTGGAAGCCGGTGAACGACAAATCGCTTGGCCTCTGGGACGGCGAGCGGCCTGTGCTGGTCTACAATCACGGGATGATCGGCAAGGAGGGTGTGCCCGAGCGCTACAACCGCGCCTGCTACGTCCACCCGCTCTACGGCCTCGATGGCGAAGTGCTCACCGAGGATTTCCCGAGGGACCACTACCACCATCGCGGCGTCTTCTGGGCCTGGCCGGGCATGAAAGTCGAGGGCAAGAGCGTCCAGTCGTGGATTCCACAGGGCATCTACTACAAGCAGGAGCGGGTCGTCCGCCAGGAGGCGGCCGCCAAGGCGGCCGTGCTGGAGGCTGAGAACGGCTGGTACGTGGGCGACAAGAAGGTCGTGAAGGAGGGCCTGGTCATCACCGTTCACCCCGCCGCAAGAGACTCGCGGGCGATTGACTTCGAGCTGACCTGGACGGCGCTGGACGTGCCGGTGACGCTGTGGGGCGCGGCGGGCAAGAGCTATGGCGGCTTCAACATCCGCTTCGCCCCCAGCAGGGAGCAGCCGGACGCCAACAAGCGCAAGGACACGGCGATCCTCACCTCGCAGGGGCCGTCGAAGGGCAAGGACCTGGCCGACACGCGGCTGGAGTGGGCCGACATCACGGGCGAGGTGCCCGGCGCCCCCGGCCGCAGCGGAGTGGCCATCTTCATCGCCAAGGATCACCCCGACTTCCCGCCCACCTGGCTCACCCGCCACTATGGCTGCCTGTGCGTCGGCTGGCCCGGCGTCAAGTCCAGGGACCTGGAGCCGGGCCGACCCGTCCGCTGCCGCTATCGCGTTTGGGTGCACCGCGGTGAGGCCGACGAGGAGGCGCTCAGGAGAGCATACGCCGAGTACGCGAAGAGCAGCCAGGAGTGAAGCCGTGTACGAATCGATCTGGCAGGCAGTGAAAGCCGAGCTTTCGGGCGAGAGCGCGCGCGACTACACGGCGCGGCTGTGGGAGCACGCACGCTGGAACTCGTTTGAGCAGATGCGGCAGACGGCCGGCGAGATCGCCGCGATAATGCGTGAGACCGGCCTCGCAGACGTCCAGGTGATCGAGTACCCCGCCGACGGCACGACCTCCTTCGGCGGCTGGGTGATGCCCGAAGCGTGGGATGCGGAGGATGCCTGGCTCGAACTCGTTGAGCCTGCCGAACCGCCGCTGTCGAGTCCCCCCGCAGGCTTCGAACCCGCGGGAGGTTGGCGCCTCGCCGACTATCGCTCGTGCCCGATGAGCCTGTTCATGTACTCGGCCGCCACGCCGCCCGAGGGGGTCGTTGCCGAGGTGATCGCCGTCGAGAATGCGGCGAAGGCGGAGTCGTACGACGGCGTGGACGTGGCGGGGAAGATCGTGCTGGCGGACGGCGTGGGCATCGAGACAGGGCTGAACGCCTTTGAGCGCGGGGCGGCAGGGGTCATCTCGGATGCGGTGAGGCTGGCCGGATCGCCCCAGGAGAAGGCCCCTGGTCACTTCGACCACGCGGCCCAGTGGCACAACTACACCATCCCGCCGTGGAAATCGCCCAAAGCAGGCTTCGGCTTCGCACTCGCCCCCTCCGATGGGCGCCGGCTGCGCGAACTGCTCAAGGCGCGGCCCGTGGTCAGACTGCGAGCCGTCGTCAAGACGCGGCGCCATCGCGGCGTGCTGCCGCTCGTGACGGGCCTGCTGCCCGGCGAGACGGGCGAGGAGATCGCCCTTACCGGGCACCTGTGCGAGCCCGGAGCCAACGACAACAGCTCGGGCTGCGCCCTGGGCCTTGAGGTGGTTCGGGCCATTAAGGCGCTCGCCGAAGCGGGCAAGCTGCCGAGGCTCCAGCGCGGCCTCCGCATCGTCTACTCGTTCGAAGTGCGCGGCTACCAGGCGTTCCTGGCCAACTGGCCCCACCTGCGGCGCCTCGTGGCAGGCATCAACCTCGACATGGTGGGCAACGACCTCAGCGACGCGCGGGCGCGCGCCACCCTGCTCACCAACTGGGCGGCGCTGCCCGCCGCCACCGACGCGCTGGCCGTCGAACTGATGCGCCGCCTCGGCCGCGACGACCCGCTCCTGCGCTTCCGCACTGACGAGGGGGCGTTGGTGGACAACCTGTTCGGGGAGCCCGCGGTCGGAGCGCCCATGGCGGTGCTCGGCTGCTGGCCCGACGCGTATTACCACACGTCGCTCGACACCCTCGACCACATCTCGCCCAAGGCGCTGGCGCACTTCGGCCGGGTTGCGGCCACCTACTGCGCGTTCCTCGCCACGGCGGGTTTCCGTGAAGCGGCCTGGCTCGCGCGGCTGACGCTGGCATTTGCAAAGGAGCAGGTGGTCCAGGCGGCCCAGCGCGGCGAATCGCCCGAGCGCATCGAGCACCTGGCCGCGAAGAACGGCGAGCGCCTCAGGTGGCTCGCCCGCCTAGTCCCTGCCCGCTCGCTTGCGGCGACGCGCGAGAACCTCGAGAAGCACCGAGAGTGGCTGTGTCCCTGGTCGCACCTGTTCGAACGCGAGGAGATCGTTCAGCATGCCGAACGGTTGGGCCGGTGCCTCGCCGCCTTTGCCCGACGCGAGGTGAGGGCGGCCCGCGGGGATGAGCGTTACGCCCGGCGTCTCGGCATGTGCGCCAAGCCGGCCGTACCGGCCAAGCCCCCGGCCAGAGAACAGGAGCGCGCGAAGAGCCTGGTACCCGTCCGCACGTTCCGCGGCTCGGTGTGCTTCGAGTCGCTCGACGAGGCTGGGCGGAAGGAGCTCAAAGCCAAGACGGGATTGGCCGTGGGCTGGGGCGCTCCGCACTGGCTGGATCTGGCGCTCTTTCGCTGCAACGGCAAGCGCACGGCCCTCGAGGTATGGCGGTGGCTGCAACTCGAAGGGCAGGGGATAGACCTCGCGCACCTGAACGACACGGTGGAGTTCCTCGCCGCGCGCGGCTTCGTGCGGTTGCGGCCCGTGCTCAGGCGCGACGAGGTTCGCGCGGCGCTCGACGTGCTCGGGGTGCCCCGCGGCGCGGTCCTCATGGTCCACTCGTCGCTCAGCCAGTTCGGCTACATCGAGGGCGGTGCCGATGCGGTGATTGACGCGCTGCTCGACGCTGTCGGCCCTGAAGGCACACTGGCGATGCCGACCTTGAGCTGTTCGTGGGTTGGCCGGCCTCCCTACGACCCCGCCACCACACCCTCGCGCGTCGGAGCCGTCACCGAGGCGTTTCGCAAGCGCCAGGGGGTGCTCCGCAGCCCGCACCCGACCCATTCGGTTGCAGCCTTCGGACCGCGGGCCGCCGAGATCGTGAGCGGCCACACGCCCGACCGGCCCGTCTTCGCTCCCGAGGGCGCCTTCGGCAAGCTCTACGAGCTGGATGCCTGGATTCTGATGCTCTGCAAGCTCGCGGCAAACACAACCATGCACATGGGCGATGAGCGGAACGGGCTGCTCCTCCTGGATTTCCTGGCCTATGTGATGGAGGGCGGGAAACCGCGCGAGGTGGTCGTGCGTCACGTGCCGTGGCACGTCAACTTCGAGCCGAGCTACGAGGCGATGCGGCAGCGGGGGCAACTCCGGTCCGCTCCGCTGGGCGAGGGCACGATCCACCTGATGCGCGCCCGCGACGCCGTGGACGCCGCCACGGAGAGCGTTCGCCGCAACCCGCTGCTCGTCACCGGCGGCGAGAAATGCCAGTGCGACTTCTGCCTGGCGATTCGCGCCAAGCTCGTGAGTGAGGGGAAGTAGCTTCCAGCGATTCGGCGCCGCGCCTTGCGGAGTGGCAAGACCACCTGAGGGCGGGACTCCCAACGGCGCCCCCCGGTTCGGAGGCCCGCCTTCAGGCGGCGGCTCATGCAGAAGACGCCGAATCGCCGAAAGCTCCTTAGGCGCGGAGCACGAGACGCTCCTCGAACAGCGACTCGAACTGCTTCGCGGGCGAGCCGGCGGCGGCGATGGCCAGCTTGAAGTTGGTCTCGCGGCAAAGCTCGGCCAATGCCGTCAGCGTCTCAGGCGGCATCGGGGCGGGATAGTGCCAGACCACGTGAACCGTGCGGCGTGCCGCCGCGCGCGAGCGGGTGCAGGCCCTCAGGTAGCCCACGAGGTCAGCGAGCAGCCTCCGGAGAACTCTGCTGTCCGTCACGACGAAGCAGTAGCGCCCGAACCAGGCCGCGTCGAGCACGAATTCGCTCGTGGGAAACCCTGGGTCGTCCACCGTCACCTTGCGGAGGGGCCGGCCTCGGAGCTTCCACAGCGACCATCGGTAGAGCGGCGGCTCAGACTCGAACGGGTCGCTCTCGCCCAGGTAGATGAAGGTTTCGCCCTTTCGCACCAGGTCGGCCAGGTAGGCACGCAGCGCAGCAGGGCCGGACACCTGGAGGTGGACGACGCGCGTCTTGGGCCAGAGGGCGTCAATCATCCGCCCGGCGATGGGAATGGGTGGCAGATAGCCCTGGGTGCGATTGAAGCGGCTCAGGTAGTCGTAACCCAGCAGCGCAAGGGCGAGCCAGGGAACGAGGCGGGCGCAGAAGAGGTTGATGCGGTCGTAGCGGTCGGCGCGAAGGACGTCGGCCTCGGGCAGGCGCCGCGCCGGGGAAACGTCCGGCTCTTCGGACGCCGGTATGTTGTCGGGCGTGCCAGCCGTCACGGCTCCCGCCTCGCGCTTCTGCTTTCCCGCCTTGCGGTAGGCATAGACGGGCTCCTCGGCGGGCTCGCGAGGTTGGGGCTCGGCTGCTTTGCCCTCGGAGGCGCTGGCCTGCGCGGCCCGTAGCGCGGCCTCTTCGGCAGTTCGGTCTACCTCGATCTCACTGATGCTCTGTGAATTGACCTTGGCGAGGACGAAGCCGGCCATGGACAGGGCGACCGCGGCGACGTAGGCCATCGTCCGCCGGCGGCTGCGCGCGAAGGCCACGAGAAGCACGAACGCCGCTGCCCATGCCGCCACCGAGGCGATGCCGACCACGCCGAAGTACGCGAACAGCCTGTCCATTGCCTCACTCTCTGCCTGTCAGTCGTCACTCACTTCCGGTACTTGCGGGTGGCCTCGAGGTAGTGCGTGAAGGCGTAGTAGATGATGTTCACGCCCATCTCGAACGCGCCCTTGGCCAGCTCGGGCGAGAGGCCCGAATGGCCCGTCTTCCAGGCGTCGTTGATGTCCCCTGGATGGTAGAAGACCACCCATCGCCCCTTGTGCTTGATGCCCATAGCGTCCATGCCGCCGTGGTGCCAGAGGGGCGGCGCTCCGTTGGGGAAGGCGTAGGGCATCTGGAAGATCGAGTCGTCGTCGGCGATCGGCACCAGGCGCTTGTCGGGGAAGAGCGCCTTGGCGAAGGCCCGGAACTCCCTGTCCCACCGCGCGCTGCTGGCGTCGGCAAACAGCATGCCGCCCCCCAGCAGGTACTCGCGGAGCACAGCCAGGTCGCCCTGCGGGATATTGATGGCTCCCGTGCCGGTCATGTAGACGAAGGGCGGCGCATAGCCCTTGCTGTACTTCCGCAGGAGACGGATGGGATGGCTCTCGGAGCGCGCCGCCACGCGGAAACCCGTCACGCGGCGGAACTCCTGAAGGAAATTCAGGTCGGCGCGGGTCCGGGCGTCCATCCCGTCGTCCCAGTCCTCGCCGCTGTACTCCAGGCGGATGAAGCGGACCGGCTCGTTGCCCATGCCCTCGGGCCAGCCACCCTTCTTGCCGCCCCCTGCGCCCATCTTGGCATTCACCGAGTTGGGGTCGGCGGCGTACGTCAATTGCGTCATCTGCTCCACCTGGCGCTGAATCTCCGAGTCATCCAGGTCGGGCACGTGAAAATAGATGGCCGAGTTGGGGTTGAGGACGAAGCGCCTCTGCTTCTTGCGTTCACGGCGCTGGACGGACTGGACGATGGCCACGGCCGGCTTGCCGCTGCCGAAGGGGACGAGGTAGTTGCGTACGCAGCCATAGGTTTCCAGGAGCAAGGGCAGCAGGATGACCGCCGCATGGGTGAGGACGCTTGCGATGAGGCTCTTGCGGTAGCGCGGGTCGTACCCGTGGGTGCGGAGATTCTCGACGATGCGGTCGCCCAGGAGCGGCCCCGAAGGGGGCCTCCCCGCATAGAGGCCCACCGTGACGCGGCGCAGGGAGGTGATGTGCAGCACGGCAACGAGGGCGAAGGCAGCCAGGACGGGCCACAGCGCGCTCCAGCGCCAACCGGCCACGACCACAGCACTCGGGGACAACCCCTCAGGCGTCGTGGCGGCCACCCGCATCGCCCCCGTGACGCGCCAGGCAACGTAGGCATAGACCAGCCCGAGGAGATACGCCGCCACGCAGGCCCCGCGCAGCAGGGCAAGCCCCCAAGGTCTGCGTACAAGGCCCAGGAAACTCGATGCCAGAAAGAAGGCGGCAAAGAGGCCGCAGAGCACCGCGAAGGAATGGACGAGGCCGGGAATCTCCGCGTCGGCGAAGGCCCGCGCGGCGGCCTGCTGGGAATCCATTTGTGCGCGGCACAGCCACGGAAGCATCACCGCATAGCGCGCCGCTACTCCTGCCAGCACGCCGAACGGCAGGCACAGGATGCACGGAAGATGCTTCTCGAGCCTTCGTCGCATGGGCTCACATCACCTGCCTTGCTCCCCGTCGGCACTGCCCGTGCAGCGGCGCGGCTCACGCAGCGCAATCACTTGTTCGTCTCGTCAATCGAGAGGCCCAGATCGTCAGGTTGCTTGGGAATCTCGCCCTTCTTGGGCAAGTCGGTGATCTCTTTCATCACGGGAGACTTCTTGCGGGCCTCGTCGTCTGTCGAGGCAGCGTCTCTGGCCTTGGGCTCGTCCTGCCTGGCCGCGCCGGGTTTGGGAGCCGGAGGGCGCTCGGGCGCCGGAGCCGATGCCTTGATGTCCTCGGCCTTCCTGGCCTCGATCTGCTCAGCTCTGCGCCGCGCGGCCCCCTCGGGATCGATCCAGTGATCGCGGATGTAGCCCACCGAAGTCGCCGCCGCGGCCACCAGATGAATGGCGATGGCAATGGCGAAGCACTGAGCCACTCGAGTCTTCGAGAAGCCAAGAAGGAGTTTGTCGGGAGCGTATCGCTCGATCTCGGGACGTTCGGGGGGCATGGCACATCTCCTGGAGTCAGCGTTGCTTCTCCTCGGGTTCACCGACGGCGGCAATGATGCCGCCGGCCCGGGTGATGGCATCCATCACAGGCTCGAACAGGTCGCGCTCCGCTGCCCGGTCGCAGCGGAAGAGCACGGTTCTCGCATCGGGGGTCTGCGCGCGCCGGAGGAGCTCGGCGACCTCGGTTTCCACGGAACGGGCGTCGGGCATGCGGCGGCCCTGCACGTAGATGCGCCCCTGTGCGTCAATGGCCACCGCGGTGCGACTCTCGCGGAGACGTTCGAGGTTGGGCGCCGGGGGCGGCTGCACCGAGATGCCGGCATCGCGCGCGAAGTTGCTGCAAATCATGAAGAAGATGATGAGCTGGAACGCGATGTCGGCCATGCTGGCCACGGGAATGATGATGCGCGCCCGGCGGCGACGGCGGCGTGGGGTCCTCATCAGTCGCCTCCCGTCTCGCGCACGATGCACAGCGTGCCGCCCGCTTGAGTGACGGCGGCCATGACCTGGAAGTACTCGCGGTACTCCACTCGGCCGGCGGACTCGAGCATGACCACCTTGTCATCGCCGGTTCGGTCGCGGAGGTTGAGAGCCCGAAGCTCTTTGCGCAGCGTGGGGATATCCACCGGGGAGTTATTGAGGAGCACCTTGCCGTCTCGCAGGGTCACTGTGGTCGCCTTCTTTTCGTCCTGCTTCTCCGAGCGCTGGCCGGCAGGGAAGTCCGTGAGGAAGCCGCGCGTGGCGACCAGCGTGGTGGTGAGGATGAAGAAAATGATCAGCAGGAACGCGATATCGGAAAACGACGCAACCGGGATGTCGTCCAGCCCATATTGGCGGCGTTCGCGTCGAAGCATGGGAGGTTCCTACTGGCGCACGCCGGCGCGGATGGCGATGAGGTCGAGGAGTTCCGAGGTCGCCTCGTCCATCTCGAGCTCGATGCGGCCGGACATGGCGACGAGGATGTTGTACGGGATGACGGCGGCGAGGGCGATCAGGAGGCCGGCCGCGGTGGTGATCAGGGCCTCGGCGATGCCCGAGGCTACCCCACTCGCCTCGACGCCGGCCGCCGACAGCGCGCCGAACGAGCCGATCATGCCGGTCACCGTGCCGGTCATGCCGAACAGCGGCGCGGCGCTGCCCACCGTGGTGAGCACGGCGAAGCGCTTCTCGACCGCCGTCATCGCGTGCTGCGTGCAGTCGGACATGGCCTTCTCCATCAGGGCGAGGAGCGACTCGACGCGCGACGCCAGAGGGCGGTGGCGGGCGTAGGATTGCAGCCCGGCCAGCAGCACGGCAGCCACCGGGCTGGGCGTGTTGGCGCACAGGGCCGCCGCCTCGTCCACGCGGTCCTCCTCCACCAGGCCCAGCACCTTGGCGCGCAGCGCGCGCGTGTCGAGCTTGCCATGCCGGTAGAAGGCGTAGCCACGGTCGAGCAGCACGGCGACCGTGAAAACGCTGCACAGGACCAGGGGCACCATCAGGGGGCCGCCATCAACCAGCAGTTGGAGCATACGTGTCTTCCTCTCGATGGATCTGGGCCAGCATCTGATAGCCCTCGAGTGGCTCGAGCCGCAGCCCGCGCACCCGATGGTGAGGGCCGGGCGCGAGCACGAGCTCGCCGGTGACCGCGTTATACGTGCTCTCGCCCAGGAGCGAGAACGGAATCCGCTCGGCGAAAGGCCTGGGGCCGTGAGCGACGAGGGCCAAGTCGCTCCGCAGCGCGAGAGCCCAGAGTCGGCGCGGCCCGAGCCAGCGCCCGACGTCTGTCCGGCTGCCCGTGCACACCGCGAAATAGACCGCCTCCCCCCCCAGGAACTCGTGCGCCAGCCGACGCTCGGCCGGGCGCATGGCCGCCAGGGGCCCGGAGCCCCATTCCAGCGGGACGCACAGCGGGGGCGGCAGTTCGTCAATCAAGGCATCACGGTGCATGGACATGTCGTCGGCGCCCAGGACTCCAGTTGCCTGACGGATGCGATGGCCTTCGTTGCTGCCGCTCCGTGGGCTCGGAGCTACTTCTTCTTCTCATCGGCTTCGCCCGCCTGGATCAGGGCGTCCTCGGTGAGGCGGCCGCGGGCGAACTTGGCCCACTTGCTCGCTGGATAGTCCCAGGTCAGGCGCTTGAGCACCCGGTAGGCGTTCACCGAATCCTTCTGCTTCGTGTAGCAGTCGCCCCACCAGTACATGGCCTCGGCGAGCAGCTCCGGCTCCAGCTTGGCGTCCAGCGTGACGGCCCTGAAGACCTCGATGGCCTTGGGATACTCCTCAGCCTGCATGTAGCACTGGGCGCTGAGCACCAGGGTGCGCCCGGCAAGGCGGTGGGTGGGGAACCGCACGGCCAGCCGGCCGAACACCTGTGCGGCTGTCTTGTACATCTCGCGCGCCCGCATCTCGATCTTCTCGCGCTCGACGGCCGTGGCGTCAGGCGCGACCTGAGCGCGCAGCTCCTTGCCCTTCGACAGGAAGTACTGCCCCAGACGCGCGATGGTCTCCGCGACCAGTTCGTTGTCGGGGTAGCGGTACGACAGCTTGACGTACTCCTCGCAGGCCTGGTCAATCATGCCCATCTTCTCGAAGGCGAGGGCCTTCTTGTACTGGGCCTTCGGCGCGTAGGGGCTGTCGGGGTAAGTCGCCACGATGTCGGTGAAGCGCGTTATGGCCTCGGCGTAGTGCTTCTTCCTGGCCTCCTCATCCTTCGTCTCGCCGGCGAACTCGAGGGCGAGGTCGGCCAACAGGTAGTCCGCCTGCGCGCGGGCCTCGGTGTCGGGGAAGTCGCGGATGGCCTCCTCCAGAAGCTTCTTGCCCTGGGCGATCTCGTCGCGGGCGAGGTCCTCCTGGCCCAGCTCCCGATGGCGCTTGGCCAGCTCAAAGTAGGCCTCCGCCATGGCGAACTGCGTCTGGACCGCCATCCGGGGGTCGGCGAACTGCTTGGTGAACGGCACCACGTCGCCGTCGCTGCCCTTGTGCACGGTCACGGCCCGCTCGATCCGCTCCTGACCGCCAGGGCGCGCGTAGGCGGCCGTGATGCGATCTCCATAGGAAACCAGGAGCGCCCCGGGTTCCTTGGCCTCTGCCTTATCGTCACGGAAGACCACTCTGGCGGTGGCTTTGAAGACGCCCGAGTGGGTGAAGGTCTCCGCCAGCTCAAGCTTCTGCTTCGCCCCGGAGGCCGTCTCGACCTCGACGGCCACGGTGTCCTTATCATCCGTCGTGTCCCGAGCGGGGTCCATCACGCGGAAGCACAAACCCTCGCCCACGAAGACCCCATCGATGATCTCCTTGCACCGCGGGTCCAGAATGTCGAAGAAAGCATCCGCTTGCAGCGTGGCGCGGGCCACCTGCCACTTGGTCTGGCCGGCCGGGTCCTTGTACTCCAGGCCGACGAGTATCTCGTCACCCCCCCTGATTGCGAGGGCAGGCTTTTCCTGGGCCTCGGGGTCTTCGGTGACGAGGGACCGCTCTGGCACCTTCGCAAGCTCCGTGGGCACGGCGAACGTGAACCGCCCATCCTCCAGGGCATCGCCGGCGAAGGGGTTCGCCTTGACGGCCACGCTCTGGTAGCCTGGCGGCGGAGCCACGGAGGCCACCGTGGCGTTGGCGGGCCGGGCCTCGAGCCTGAGCGTGCCCGGCGCCCGCACGTCGTAGGGGCCTTGCGCCTCGGCGCCCAGGGCCTTGCGGCCCGAGGCGGTCTGCACGTAGATTGTCGCCTTGCTCTCGGGCGACTGCGCGATGTAGGGAAACAGCACCTCGACGATGATTGGCCCATGGATGAGCACCGAGGCCGGCTTGGTCTGCATCGGTCCGGCGGCAGAGGCGTCGGCCGACGCCTGCTCGGGCCAGGTGGCCGTCATCGCGCGTGTCGCGGGCACGAACTCCTGGGTCCCGTTTGCGCCAGCCCCCGCCGCCTGCGGTTGCGTCGCCGCGGTCGGCGGTCCTGGGGGGGGCGTGGCAGCGGCCTGCAACTCCGGCTCCGTCAGCGCTCGCGACGCCACCTCGTAGATCCGCAACTGGGGGGGCTCGAACACGGTCTGCTCGACGAGGCAGGTGCGCTCCCACGGGATGCCAGGATCGGTGTTCTCGCGGTCGAGGTAGGCAATGGTCACGTCGTCACCGGGCGCCACCTGGAGCTCGGTGTCGCGTTGCGGCGGCCCGCCGACGGGGAAGAGCGCCCCCACGAAGATTCCCGAGTGAGGTGCCGTTTCGAGCGCCGGCATCTCCACGGCTTTCCCTGCCGGTGTCTTCGCCGTGAAGGTCACCGTGTCGGGCTTCTCCGTGGTGTCGCAGTCGGGGTCCTGGATGAAGACGTTGATCCGGTCTCCCGGCTTAAACCGGCGCATGGGGATGTACCGAGGTCGCCGAGCCGCTCCCTCGCCGTCGAACTCGACGAAACAGGCGCTCAGCGTGGCATTGCTGAAGGTGGCCGTGAGGGTGGCCTCGTGCGCCTCCTGGCCCTCGGTGAGGGCTCGAGGGTCATCATAAGTCACGGTCACGCGGTCCCCGGGGACGATCTCGAGCACCTGATTGCGGCGCAGTGTGGCGAAGTCCTCGCGTGTGGGCAGCACCGTGTCGCCGGCCGCATTGGTGAGTGTGATCCGATGGATGGCCGGCGCATCGGTCTCGAAGCTCGTGAGCGCAAGACGGATCACCCGGGCGCGTGTCCCAGCAGGGAAGGTCACCTGGAAGGCGGCGTTGTCCTGCGAGGCCGACACCTTGGCCGACTCGAGCTGAAGGCTGGCGGCAACCTGCGGGTTCTTCAACACATCGAACATCTCGGGAGGCGCCGGTCTGAGGAACGGCGGCTCCTCGCTGTCCACGAGTAGCTCGAAGGCAGGCTCGGTCTTGCGGCTCGCGGCCACGTACAGGTCCACGCGGTGCACGCCCTTGGCGAGGGAGCGCCGCACGTGGGTGGGGGTGTCGCCTGGCTGTCCGTCCACAGTGAGGAGATAGCGGATGTTCTGCGTCTTCTCCTTCGTGTCGAGCTCCAGGGTGCGGGCCTTGCGCTGCGGCAGGTAGAAGGCGCCGTACAGGTGGGCTACGTACGCGCTCCCCGGGCCGTCATCGGTCAGGCCGAGGGCCTGGGCCTGGCCCTCCAGCGACGCATCCCACCTGGCGGCGAAGGCCTTCGGCGCAAGGGCGACCCTGGGCGCTTGGCTGCGGAGGTAGCCGGTGTCGAGGTACTGGGTGAAGTCGGCGAGCGAGGTGGGCGGCGCGCCCTGAGCCGCGCCGGCGGGCGCGCCGAACCGGACGAACTCAAGGCGCAGCGAGCCATCCCATGGCTTGTAGTCGCCGGGCCATTGCCCACGGGTGGCGAAATCCCTGCCGTTCAACGAGGTCTGGACAAGGAAGCTCTTGAGCTTGCGCCCCGGCACATTGGCCAGCAGGGTCATGGTGCCCAAGGCCACGTTGTCGTTGAGGTCAATGCTGTAGAACTTCGGCGCCACGCCGTCGGGCAGAGCCACCCAGGACGGGTACTCCGCCACGTCCTGGCCCGCGGTCTTTCGGGGAGAGATCGCGAAGTTCGGGTCCGCGCCATCCTGGGAGTCCGAGGCGAAGGCTGTCGGCTGGCCCGAGGTGGTGGGCACGGCGCCCTCGAAGACGCCGCTGTGGGTGTCTGTCTCCGTTAGCGTGAAGGCTGGGATGGCGTCTCCGCTCGTCGTGGAGATTCGCACGGAGAGGGTGTCTTTGGCCGCGGTGACGCTGCGGTCGGGGTCCACGACACGGATGTTGATCTTGTTGCCTGGCTTGATCTGGTTGGCGGCGCGTACCGTGCTAAGGGCCGCCTGCGGCTCGGGCTCGTCCTTGTCTCCGAGGCGTTGCCGGATCATCTCCTCCAGTGCGCGGGCCTCGCGTTCCTCTTTCGACAGGATCCTGCCTGAGGAAGCGAGCAGTTCGCCGTCGGTCGCCACGCGCAGGGCCTGCGGTGCCGCCATCGCGATATTGTGGGCCTTCTTGAATGCCTCGGAGTAGTCGTAGCGCACCGTGTCGTCGCCCAGGAGCTGGAGCCGGCCATCGCCCTTGGCCACGGGGGCCAGCTCGGTCGGGATCTGACCGACGAACTTCGTCTTGGAGTCGCCGAACGGTGCGAGAGCGAACACCTCCTCGTCGCCCGAGTCCGTCCAGGCCCGGATCTCGATGTGTGCGGCGGAGCCTACGACGGCCAGGTTGTGGTCCTCGAGATTCACCTTGAGAGGCTTGCCGGGGACGATGAAGCGGCGCTGCGTGGCGGTGCCCACCTGGATCTCGGTGGGTTCCTCGAGTTTGCGCAGCCGGACCAGCGTGCGCCCTTGCAGGATGCGGGCCAGCGCGTGATCGGGTGTGCGCGCCAGCACCTGCTCGATCTCGGCGAGGGCCTCGCGGTACTCTTCCTGGTCGAATCGCACGAGGGCGAGTTGATAGAACGCCTCGGCCTGCAACGCGCGGTCTTTCGCGTGCGTGAGGCGTTCGAGGCGGCGGGTGGCCTCATCGAAGCGGCGGGTCAGGCGGTCCACCTCGGCCACGTGGATCTCCGCGTCGGCTTGGGCCGGCGTGGCCTCGAACTCCTTGGCCGTGGCCACCCGCTCGAAGAGGGCCCGCGCCTTGGGAAACTCGCCGCGGCCCAGCGCAATGCCGGCATAGGCGAGCAGCAGGCGTGCGCGGGTCTCGGGGGCAATGCCGTCGGTTACGGCGTCGAACCACTGGATCATCTGACGAGCCAGGGCCTCGGCCGCGTCGTGCTCGCCGGCTTCGGTGTACTTGCCGATGAGCCAGATGGTGAAAGCAGGGTCGAGCTCGCGAACCATCGAGAGAAGGACTTGCCTGTGGCCCAGGGCAAGCTCCCAGGCGCTGGGTTGGCGGCCGGAGAGGAACGCGACCTGGGCCGCGTAGAGGGGGTAACGGCGGTCGTCACGCTTGACCGGGATAACGCTCCCCACCCGGGAGAGGGTTTTCGACCGCAGGGCGGCCAGCGTGCTGCGCGTGTCCTCCAGCAGGTCGGTCTTCAGCAAGTCCAGCCCCACGCTTGCCAGGAGGAGTCCCAGGTCGCTCATGTCGCTGGCCTGCGCGCCCGGCTCGGCAGCGGGCGGCTCCACCAGTTGCGCCGCCAGACGGGCGAGATCATGTTGAAGCGTGGAACTGCGAGTGTCCCCGGCGATCTTCCACAAGTGCGGGACCAGTGGGTAGAGGTCGGCGGGCCGCCCCTGGGCGATCGCCGCCTGCGCGACGATCGAGGCCAGGGTCTCGAAGCCCCAGCGCTCGGGCCACACGGTGGGCACGCACGCGGCGCCGGTGCGCAGCCAGGTGGAGGGGAAGATGCTCAGGAGCGTGTCGAGTTCGGCCTTGGAGAGGGTCTTGGGGTCCACCAGTTTCTCCATCTGGCCGAGGAAGGGCGGCGAGAGGCGCTCGGGGGCGCTGCGCACCTTGTCGCAGTAGGCGGCGAGACGGCTGAAGAACTCCTTGCGGCCGGCCTCGGTAGCGGGGGGGGCCGCCGTGGCGAACCAGGAGCGGCCCATGGCGTAGGTGTCGAAGCGTGTCTTGCCAAAGGCGGCTTCGATGCGCGCGGCCATGGCGTCGCGTATCTGTGGCTCGGCGCCCAGGGCACGCGCGTGCCAGTTCCAGAACTCCGCGCGCGACATGCCGCCGGGCTCGCCCAGGGGAGGCAGGGTGTCGTGCGTCTGGAGCAGCCGCGCCGCGGCATTCACGATCTTCTTCTTCTCGTCGAGCCCGAAATCCCAGTAACGCCAGTCGAGGACCTTCGTCCGGGCAGCCTCCTCGACGAAGAGGTCGTCGAAAAAGCGTTCGACTGGGTACTTGTCGTTCAGGCGCGGGAACTCGTTGCGGACGAGCCACTGGAGACTGCACGTGGCGCTGCGCACCGCCTCGTGGGGCCGGTAGGAAGAGCGCTCGAGTGCCCTCTTCTCTATGAGCGCCACAAGCACGGCGTCGCCGCGATCCTTCGCAGTCCAGTTGTCGCCGACGCGGGTGCCCCGGAACATCTCGAAGAGGGCCGGAGCGAACTTGTCCTTGGCGAGGAGATCGAGGAGGGCCTTCTCGAAGACGGCGTTGAGTGCCAGCGTGCGGTTGCGAAACGGGGCGGGGACGCGGCCGAAGCTGCGATCGGGCTGCACGCGCACGGCTGCGTCGCATAGCTCCTCGACCCAGGCGTTCGGCGTCGCGGGGTCGTACTGCGTGAGCAGGTCTGCGAGCGCCTCGGTCTGGAAGGCGAGCTTGTCGAAGCCATCGGCCTGCCCGTTGGCGGGCGGCTTGTTGGCCATGACCTGGAGGAGGGCGGCGCGCCCGAAGGGCGTCTTCTTGGCCTCGCAATCCTTCAGCAAGGGATACAGGGCGCGGGCCTGCTTGAGGAACTCCGCCTGATTCCGATTCTGCTCGGCGGCCACTGTGAGCGCGAAAACCTGGCAGAGCGGGCTAGGTGCCCTGGATGCATCAGGCCCGGCTTGGTCGGCTGCGCGGCGGATGGCCTCCTCGATGGGCACAATCTGCTTGGTCAGCTCGGAAGCGATCTGGGGGGCCTTCGCGCGGGCCTCGCGGCGGACCCAGTCTGCCCAGGTGCGGAAGCGCGCATGCAGTCTGGCGAAGATCTCCTTGCGGTCGCGGCGGTCGAAGGGCACCCACTGGAGCGCGGCGATGTGCTCGAGCATCTTCGCCTTGTCTTCACGGTTGGTTCCAGTGCCACACTCCCAGGCGCTCTCGAGGAACGCCTCGGCTGCGCGGGGGTCTAGGATTCCTGGGGTCTTGGCAAGCTCGGCTCCGAGATGGGCGATGGCCCTGTCGCGGGCATCGGCGGGGAGCTTGGCGCCGGCTTTCTCGGCAAGAGCCTTGTGGGCGGGCCAGAGCTCGGCCTCGAACAACTCGAGGGCGTCCTTCGGTTGCAGATGCCAGGACTCATTGCGTACAAGATGCTCGATCGCCTGGAGAAGATCGTCACTTGCGGCCATCGCGTTGATGACAGCGGCTGCGCGCGAGGGCACGCCCTGGAGGAACTGAGCCTGCTTCTTGTAGAGGTCGCGGGTGGCGGGACGGGTGACGAAGGGCAGGTGGCGGATGGCGGGCGTCCGACGGAAGAGGTCCGCATGCTTGGCTCCCAGGTCGGCCCACTGCTCCGCATTGGCGAGCCAGGGGGCGACGGGGCCGCTCTGGGGCAGACGCCACTCGAGCAGGGCCTGCCGCTCGGGATCCGGCAGCCTCTCGAAGGCCTGGACGAAGAAGCTGCTCTTAGGCGCGAACTGGCGATTCCAGGCATTGCCATCGAAGCGGTCCGCGGCGCCGCCGTCGGTGAAGGCGTGGACGATCTCCTTGACGGTGTTGGCCGAGGGGAATGCGTCGAGATAGGCCCTGGCAGCGGCGGCTACAGGGGCGAAGGCGTTGTCGAGGGCCGCCTTGTCTTTCCCCGCGGCGCCGGCCTTGAACTCGAGGTTGGCGACGTGGATGGCGTAGAGCAGGGGCCGACGGCGGTCGTCGCGGATGAGGGCGAGCAGCTTTTTGCAGTAGGGGAGGGCGGCGAACTGGTCGTCCTGGCCCCTCACAATCTCGCGCAGGAGCCAGTCGAGGTACTCGGCGAAGTGAAGCCGTTCTTGCTCGACGGGGAGTTGGTCGGCATAGACGAGGCTGAGCCAGCGGGCCGCGGTCGCGTAGTCGCGGCGGCGGCGGGCCTGGTCCAGGAGCCAGGTGTCGAACTTGCGCGCGGCCGGCTGGCTGCGGAGCTTCTCGCCGTGGGCAATCATGAACTGATAGAGATCGTCGGGCGCGTCGAGAAAGTCGGCCAGGATCGTGTACAGAGCAGCGGCGGCCTGCGAGGCCTCGTCGGGGGGTACGTTGGCGGTGGCGACCGCCTTATAGCGCGAGGCCGCTGTGCGGAAGTCGCCGGCGAACATGGCCGTCTCCGCCGCGAGGCGCAGCAAAGCAGGCGAAACGCGGAAGTTCTGAGCGAGATACACCTTGGCTGCCACCGAGGCCGCGTGGCAACGGCCCAGGCGCAGGCCGTCGGCAAGGAGGTCGAGCACCTCCTTCTCAGTGGCCGCCCCGGGATCGGCTTGAACCCGCAGGACGAGTTGCTCGAAGGCGTCTTCCGGGCCTGCGGGTTGCGCTTGCTTGGGAGGAGGCTGGGCGGGGCCTTCGGCCTTGGGGGCGGGCTGGCCGGCGAACGCCAGCCCAGCCAGTGCTAGCCCCAGAAGGAGCGGCTCGGGCGCGACGGTTCTCATGGGCGCGACCTTTCGTGTCAGTCTGCCTTCCTGTCGTCGGTCTCCTCGGCGGCCCCTTTGATCTTCGCCTCGATCCTGGGGAGGATCTCTTTGGCTTTGGCGGCATGGGGGCTCGCGGGGTACTCGAAGAGGAGCTGGGAGCACTTGTTGTAGGCCTTAGGCATGTCGTTCATCCGGTAGGCCACGATGACCCACTTGAGGAGCATGCTGTCGAGGAAGTCGCCGTCGGGGTAGTCCTGGAAGATCTGCGTCAGAAGATCCTCGGCACGGGCATAGTCCTTTGCCTCCACGTGGTAGTCCACGAGCTTGGCGAGGGCCTGGCCGGCGAAGGGGCTGTCGGGGTAGCGGTCGGCGCAGAGCTTGTACTGCTGGATAGCGGCCTCGGAGGGGCCTGTGGGCGCCCCCTCTCGGCGCGGCGCGGCTGCGGCCTGGGCTTCGAGGCACTGGGCCAGGCGGAACTGGGCCTCTGCCTTGGCCTGCGAGTGCGGCAGGGCGAGTATCTGGCGATAGACGGCCATTGCCTGGGGAAGGTCGTTCTGGTCGACTCGGATGGCGGCGATGCCCATGAGAGCCTGGTCCACGAAGGGGCTGTTAGGGTAGAGGCGATGGAAGAGGCGGCAGGTGGCGATGGCGTTGGGAAAATCGTCCTGGGCGATGTACAGCTCCCACTTGAGCTTGAAGGCTTCCTCGCGGAGCGCGCTGGGGATGGGGGCCTCGAGGCTCAGGATGGCGTCCACCCGTTCGATCCCCTGGCTGCTCTTCTCCTTGGCGCCCTGGGTGAGGCCCATGCTCTTGAATATCTTGGCCAGTTCCAGATAAGCGGTGGCCTCGACCAGCTCCTTCTTGGTCTTGAGGAGGGGGTCCGGCACGACGTTCTGGGTGGCTCTGGGCCGGCTATCGATCTCGCCGACAACCTTGAGCTGGGCGGTGACTTCGCGGGGGGTGGAGCCGGCGATGTGGAGATCGTCTACATAGGTGGCCACGATCTCGTCGCCGACGAGGCAGGAGAGGATCTGGTCTGCCTTGTCAATCGGCTGGCCTTCGCGCGCGGGCTGGATGGCAACGGTGGCGCCGAAGCGGCCCGTGTGGACCGGCGGCTCGCCGAGCTCGGTGAGGGTGAGCACCACTTCGTCGCGGACGACGGGGCGGGTGTCCTCGTCCGCCCCGGCGATGCCCGCCGCGGCGACGGCCGCGCCCAGCCCCTCGGCGGGGGCCGGCTGGTCGCTTGTCTCGCGGTACCGCGAGAGGATGCGGACGGTCACCGTGTCGGCCTGAGGCGAGGTGTCGTGGTCGGCATCCTGCAGCAGCACCGTCAGCGGTTGCCCGAGGAAAGCTGCGTTGGCTCGCGACTCATAGGTGCCGAGCGTGAAGCGGAGCTGAGCCGTGGAGACCACGCGCACGACCTTTTCGCGCGCGACTCCCCGGTGGCCCTCTTGCGTGTTCTCATCGAGGTAGGTGGCCGTGATGGAATCGCCGCCGGTGACCTGAAGCGTCCCATCGCCGGGCTTGGGGGAGGCGAGGTCGGTGGGGATGGAGGCGATGAAGATGCCCTGGTCGGGAGCCAGCGGGGTGCAGGGAATGGTCTCTTTGTCGCCGTGGGTGGTGGAGAGCTGGACTTGGATCGGCTTGCCGAGGCGGTGCAGGATGGGCAGATCGGTGTCCTGCACCTTCACGAAGAACCTGCGGCCGGCCTCGGCATACTCGACGGCCGGGCTGTTGGGGTCCACGAAGGTGCCGACCAGGCTGAGGGCCTGGATGGCCTTGTTCCAGTTGCCCTGGGCAAAGTGGCACAGGCCGATGTGATGGTAGGCCTGGTTCGCCCAGAGCGTGTTGGGGTAGTTGGCAGTGATCTTGCGGAGAATCGGAAATGCGGCGGCGTACTGGCGGGTCTGGAAGTAGGCCACGCCCGTGAGGTACAGGCCTTCGAGGTAGAGTTCCTTGGCTGCGCCCGAAAGCTCCTCGTCAGGCTTCTTGAGGTCGTTGAGGCGGCGCAGCGCCGCGATGGCAGCCGCCTGGTCGTGAGCCTCCAGATGGTGCTTGCCGAGGGCGAGCCAGGCGTCGAAGCGCACGGGGCTGTTGGGGTACTGGTCGGCGATGGCCTCGAGCATCTTGACCGCGCGCTCCGTCTCGCGCGCGAGGAGGAGATCCTGCGCGCGCTTGAGAAGCCGCCGGGCCGCGAGGTCATCCTCCTCGGCTGTGTTGGAGGCGCCCTCGCCCTTCGTGCCCGCCTTCGTGGCCGCTGCGGGTGCGGCCTTGGGGCGGGGAGCGGCGAGGGCTCCGGCCAGCGCGTTGCTCCAGGGGGCGAGCAGGGCGAGGGCCAGCGCGAGGAATGAGTGGCGGAGGCGGAGCGATACTCGGAGCACGGGAGGCCTCCTCAGCGGTTGAGAACTCCAGATGTTGGGCCCCGAACGGCGCCGGTGGAGCGCCGGGGCAGCTATTGGGCGTCCAAGCCGCCGCCCATTTTGACCCCGAGGCGCTCGAGCTCGTGATGGGCGGCGCTGGACTGAGCGCTCTCAGGATATTTCTTGAGCACCATCCGAAGGGCCGCGATGTGCTGGGGCGTCTTGCCTGCCTCGCGGTAGAGGTTGGCGATGCGGAGCGCGGCCTCGGGTGCGTGGGCTTTGAAGAACGCCTCGACCTCGCGGAGTTGGGCCACCGCCTGATCGAGCTTGTCCTGCTTGGCGTAGCAGTCGGCGATGGCCCACAGGTTGTCGGGCGGATTGTCGCACTGCTGGTAGACGGCGATGGCTTGAGGATACTGCTTCGTGGCGTGGAGGAGCTGGCCTTTGAGCCAGAGGGCCTCCTTGGCGAAGCGCGCGGAGCGCAGAAGCTGGTCGGCGATGGGGACGCCGAGGGCGGCGTCCTTGCGGCCGTGGTGGAAGCGGAGGAGTTCCATCTGGCCGAGTTCCTTGTCGTCGAAGCTCAGGCAGATGTCCTTCACGAGGTCCGGCTCGCGCGCAGCCAGGTAACGCGCCAGGTCGGCCTTCTCGCTGTCGGGCATCTCGCCGAGCCGGAGCTTGCTGACGAGATTCCGGGCCAGCTTGGCCTCGTTGGCGCGCTCGTAGAGGATACGCATCAGCTCCCGAATGTCCGCATTGGCCATCTTCTCAAACGCGAGCTTGCCGTAGTAGTCCATCACCTTCGCCTTGTGCTGCGCGAACAGGGCGATCCAGCGCACGATGCGGGCATAGTCGCCCGGCTTCTGGCCACGCTCGAACTGGGCGTCCAGGCGTGCGATCCATTGGGCAGGGTCGCGTTCGAACGCGAGCTTGAAGTTGGCCAGTTCGATCTGATAGTGGTCCCAGTCGGCGAAGCGGCCATCGAGCGCGGCGGCCCAGGTGCGATAGTATCGGTCGCGGAGGTCGGCCTGCGCGTTGTCGAACCGGCCGTGGAGCCGAACGCCTTGGAGGACGTGTCCCCAGTAACGGCGGCTGCTGTCGAGGTCGGCCTCCAGGCGTTCGGGTTTTTCTCCGAAGCCTGCCACCTCGCGGTAGAAGGCCCTCAGCTTGGCTTCGTCGGGTTGCGTGCGGATGTAGAAGGCGATGACCTGCTGGATGGCGTTGTTGGCGGCCTGCGGGTTCTGCGTGCGGAAGTTGACGGCGATCTGGCGCCATGTGGCGGCGGCGCGCTCAGCTTGGCCCTCTTTGGCCAGGTGCTCGGCAAGATGAGTGAGGGCCGAGGCGGCGAGGGGATGCTTGGAGTAGGCGTCGTCGGCAGCCATCTTGGCCCAGATTCTCATGGCATCTTCTTCGTCGCCGTTCTCCCAGTGACAGAGTCCGATATTGAAGAGGGCCGGCGCCGCGTACTTCACGGCGTTGGGGAAGTAGTCGAGAACCTCGTTGTACGCCTTGATCGCCTCGTGACGCTTGAGCGCGAGGTGAAGCGCTCGAGCCTTGCGTACAAGAGCGTAGGGAATGGCCTTCGACTTGGGGAACTCGAGGAGGAAACTGTCGTACTCGGCGGCGGCGCGTGGGAAGTCCCTGGAGTCGAAGACCTTGTCGGCCTTGGTGAGCGCGTGGCCTTCGAACGTGTCGAGGGTCTTCACCTCCTCGTTGGAGAGCTGCACCTCGGCGCTCGGGGGTTCTCCCTGAGGGCGTGCAGGGCGCGCGCCCGCGAGGCATGGCGGGGCCACGAGCAGCACGATGGCGGCAAGCGGCCCGCACGCCCGCCGATGGAGCAGGTTGAACCAAGCCTTGCGCATCTCCGCCTCTGCCCTGGGTCGCCAAGGTCTTCTGGCGGCTGCCTTTCCTCCCGGCAACGGCAATCATAGCGGTTTGACCCAAGGAGTCAAGCGCCTCCAGGAGCGCGCGGAAGGGCCGCGTGGAGACCTCTGGCCGGGCCTTCGCTCGCGCGCAGGAGCAGGTGCCCGGGCGCCCTTGAACTGAGTTGACGAACTTGCTAGGCTGAATGCGGCAGTGCCAGTGTGTGCCTGATGGGCTCTTGTGGAAAGGGGGCTGGGAATGGCCAGCACGGGTGTTCGGTGTGCGACGCTGGCGATTGCGGCGGCTTGGGCGGCCTCCGCCGCCGTGGCGCTGGAGCAAATCCCGAAGCACCAGGAGAAGAGGATACTCGATGCGGCGCCCGTCAGGCCGCGCGTGGAGCCCAAGAAGGCGCGCAAGGTGCTCGTCTTCAGCACGCCCGCCCACCTGTACGACAAGGACCCCCACAAGGGCTACTGTGTGCCCTATGGCGCCGCCGCCCTCAAAGCCCTCGGCGAGAAGTCCAAGGCCTTCGAGCCCGTGATGAGCGATGAGCTGGCCATGTTCCTGCCCGAGAACATCAAGCAGTTCGATGCCATCGTGATGAACAACTCCTGCGGCCCGTGGATCACGCCGACCGATGCCGATATGGAGAAGGACGGGTTCAAGAAGCTCGGGGCCGAGAAGAAGGCCGTGGAGGAGGCCCTTCGCAAGACGTTTCTGGACTGGCTGAACGCCGGCGGCGGCGTCATGGCCATTCACTTCGCCATCGCGGCCAATGGGCACTGGCCGGAGTTCGGCGAGTTGATCGGCGGCAAGTTCACCGGCCACCCCTGGAACGAGGAGATCGGCGTCATGGTGGACGACCCGACGTCGCCCCTCGTCGCCGCCTACGAGGGCAAGGACTTCCGCATCGCTGACGAAATCTACCAGTACGGCCCCCCGTTCGACCGCGCCAAGTGCCGCGTACTCGTTTCCCTCGACCCCGAACGCACCAACATGGGCGTCCGATGGATCAGCCAGCCCGACAACGATTGGCCCCTCGCCTGGGTCAAAGCCGTCGGCAAAGGCCGCATCTGGTACACCTCCTTCGGCCACCGAGCCGACCTCTTCTGGAACCCGCAACTCCTCCAGTTCTACCTGGATGGCATCCAGTTCGCGACGGGGGACCTCGATGCGCCCACCGAGCCGCGAAAGGAGAAGCTCGTGAGACGCGTACCCGGCCCCACCCCACCCGAAGTGCGCGCCGCCAAGATGAAGGCGGGAAGCGTTGCCGAGCCGACCGAGGAACAATTGAAGAAGATCGAGGCGGCTGCACCCGACACCGCGCCGGCCAAGCCCGCCAAGCCGCGCAAGGTGCTCGTGTGGGGCCACGCCTGGACCCACACCCCCAACGCCATCGCCGAGAAAGCCCTCGAAATCCTCGGCAGGAAGACCGGAGCCTTCACCGCCGTCGTCAGCGACGACCCGCGCCTCCTCCTAATTGACCGCATCGGCCAGTTCGATGCCATCGTCATGAACAACATCCACGAGCCTGAGCCATTCCTGCCGCCCGACTTCGGCAAGCTCGACGACGAGCGCAAGGCCGCCGCCAAAGCCTTCGACGCCGCCGTCAAGAAGAGCATCCTCGACTACGTCGGCGGCAAGGACCCCAACAACAAGGACGTTCCCGGCCGCGGCATCGTCGGCATCCACGCCGCCACCGCCGCCTTCGCAGGCTGGAAGGAATACGGCGAAATGATGGGCGGATTCTACAGCGGCCACCTCTACGAAAAGGTAACAATCAAGCTCGACGACCCCAAGCACCCCCTCAACGCCGCCTTCGAGGGCAAGCCCTTCCAAATCAACGACGAAATCTACTTCTTCCAGGAGCCCTACTACACCCGCAAGAACCTTCGCATTCTCCTCACCCTCGACCTCGAGGCGATGAAGGACCCCGGCAAGCGCCCCGACAAGGACTACGCCATCAGCTGGGTCCGCGAATACGGCCCGGGCAAGGGCCGCGTCTTCTACACCACCCTCGGCCACGCCCTCGAGACCTACTGGAACCCGCTCTTCCTTCGTCACCTCCTCGCTGGCATCCAGTTCGCCACGGGCGACCTGCCGGCCGACGCCGCACCGAGCGCGAAGTGAAGCCCTTTCAGACGCAAGGAGAGAGGAATGGAGTCCGCTGAACTCACAGGGTGCAGGGGGGCTGCTGTTTCCACGCGGCGCCAGTTTCTTGTGGCAGGCGCCGCGCCGCTCATCGTCTGCGGGTTGGTCCGTGCTGCGGAGCCGGTACCCCCGCCTCCCAAGGCGTTCGACCGCAAGCTCAAGCTCGGCCTCATCGGCGCTGGCGGACGCGGCCGCTGGATCGCCAACCTCTTCAAGCAGCACGGCGGCTACGAGATCTGGGGCGTGGCCGACTACTTCGAGGACGTGGCGAAGGCCGCAGGCAAGGCCCTCGGGGCCGATGAGGCCCGCTGCTTCGGCGGACTCCAAGGCTACAAGCGCCTCCTGGAGAGCGGTGTCGAGGCCGTCGTGATCATTGATGTGCCCTACTTCTACCCCGAGCAGGCCACCGCGGCGGTCCAGGCCGGCGTCAACGTCTACATGGCCAAGCCCGTGGCGACCGACGTGCCCGGCACCCTCGCCATCGGCGCCGCCGGCAAGCTCGCCACTGAGAAAAGGCTCGCCTTCCTCGTGGACTACCAGCTCCCGCTCGACCCCTCGAACATCGAGGTCGCCACCCGCGTCCGCGAGGGCGCCATCGGCCCCATCGCCCACATCATCTCCTACGGCTTCACCGGCATGTGGGGCGACCCGCCGAAGACCCAGACCATCGAGAGCCGCCTGCGCGGCGGCACCTGGCTGTCCGACATCGCGCTCGGCGGCGACGGCGTCGTGGCCTATGACATCCACATTATTGACGCCGTGCAGTGGCTCATGGGGCGCCGACCCGTGGCCGCCTGCGGCTTCTCGCGCACCTGCCGCCCCAACCCCAACGGCGACCGCACCGACTGCCTCGGGGTGGTCTACGAGTACGCCGACGGCGTGGTCTGGACGCACATTACTCAAACGCTGGCGAACGAGCACGACGTGGCCTCGCTCACGGCCAGCTTCTACGGCATGAAGGCCACCGCCCGCCTCGCCTACTGGGGCAAGTGCTATGTCCGCGGCGGCGACAAACACTTCGTCAAGGACGCAGGGAGCGTCTACGACCAGGGCGCCATGCGCAACATCGCCAACTTCTACGACAGCATCATCAAGGGCGACTTCACCAACCTCACCGCGCAGCGCGCGGTTGACGGCACGCTCACGGCCATCCTGGCCCGCGAGGCCGCCGCCCGCCGTCGCTACCTGACGATGGACGAGTTGATCAAGGAGAACAAGCGGCTTGAGGTGAGTCTTGAGGGTCTCAAGAGCTGAACGACAGGAGAGTGCGGCATGTCGAATTGGCTACTGGGCCTCGCGGCCCTGGTGCTGCTCGTCCCGTGTGTCGGCATGTCTGCTGAGGCGGCCCGCCTGAGCATCTACTGGGTGGATGTCGAAGGCGGAGGGGCGACGTTGATCGTGACGCCAGCCGGCGAGTCGGTGCTCGTGGACACCGGACTCGATAATCCGCGCGACCCCGGCCGCATTGCCAAGGTGGCAAGGGATGTGGCGGGCCTCAAGCAGATTGACCATCTGGTGGTCACCCACTTCGATATTGACCACCATGGCGGCGCGGCCGAACTCTCGAAGCTCATCCCTATCCGCCGCGTGTACGACCAAGGTGGCGAGATCGGGCGGCCCGAACCGATGTACGTGAAATACGTCGCCTGGCGCAAGACGATGCCCTACACGGTCCTCAAGCCCGGCGACACGCTTCCCCTCCGCCAGGCCGAGGGGGCTGCCAGAGCGAGCCTCACGTGCCTCGCCGCCGCCCAGCAGTTCATCGCGCCCGGCCCCGACCACAAGCCCAACCCCATTCCCGCCTCGGAAGCGCCCGAGTACCCCGAAGACAAGTCCGAGAACCGCCAGTCCGTCGTCCTGCTCCTGCGCTTCGGCGCCTTTGAGTTCTACGGCGGCGCCGACCTCACGGGACGTCTGGAGGCGAAGCTTGTTCTGCCCGTCAACCTGGTGGGCGAGGTGGACGTCTATCAGGTGACCCACCACGGGCTGGACTTGTCGAATAATCCCGTGCTCGTGAGGTCGCTGGCCCCGACGGTAACGGTGATGACCAACGGCGACCGGAAGGGCTGCGGGCCGAGAACGCGGGCCGTGCTGAAGGCCACCCCCTCGATTCAGGCCAATTACCAGCTTCACAAGAACCTCGCACCCGACGCGGACAACACGCCCGACGAGCTGATTGCGAACCTCGGGCCAGGCTCGGAATGCAAGGGCAACCACATTGAACTCCAGGTCGCACCCGACGGAGCGGCCTACACGGTGCGCATCCCCGCCACGGGCCACGAACGGACGTTCAGGACGAAGTAGCGGCAACCGCCATTCTGCGTAGCGAGAGGCGTCCCGCTGGTATCAGGGCGAAGGAGAGTGCCTTGAGCTTGAGATGCCCTGGGGTGATCGCATGGGTGGCGGTTTGGGCGCGAGCCGTGGCGGCGCTCGGAGCGGAGGGCGGAGCGACGAGCGGCGTAGAGGGCGCCCCGACCAAGCAGGCCTTTGTCTGCGACTTTGCGAAGGGGCTGCCCCGCGAGGTGCGGACGGTCGGGGGGAAGTGGGAACTGAAGGATGGATGCCTTCGACTGGTGGACCCGGCAGCCTCCGATCCCACCAAAGCGCTCATCCTGATCGGCGAGGGACACAATGTGTCCGCCGAGGTCGTGATTACGGCCAGGCTGCGGCTCGATACCTGGGCGGAGGACGACTGGGCGCGCGCCGGCGTAGGCCTGTGCGCGGACCCTGCCAACGGCTACGGCCTCAATCTCGTGTTCCACGCCGGGAAGCTGGAGTTCGTCCGCGACTACGTGGAGTGGGCGCCGGGATGTCCGTTCGCCTACCGCTCTGGCCAGTGGTACTGGGTGAAGCTGTGGAAGACGCCCGCCGGCCTCAGGGGCAAGGCCTGGAGCGATGGACAGCCGGAGCCGGCCGACTGGATGGTGGCGTGGGGCAAGGATCACGCCAGGCTGACCGGATACCCGGCGCTGGTGGGGTGCTCGGCAAGCCCCGATAACCGCGTCTGCTCGGTTTCCTTCTCCCACTGCGAGGTGCGCGTCGGCGGAGGCCCCTTCGGATACTACACGCGGCAGGCCACGTGGGTGGAGACCCTTGCGGCGAGCCGAGCCGCGCTCGCCCGCCAGGAGACCGAACTGGCCGGCAAGACGAAGGAGCCGCCGGGGGCGGGCAGCGCGCGGCGCGACGATCTCTGGCGCCTGTTGGAGCAGGACTTCCCGGATGCCGAATCGCTGCGGCAGATGGCCGTGGAGCGCCAGGACAACCTCTGGGCTGAAGACTGGCCATTCGACAGGCCCGGCGGGCTGGCCGAGCGCTATGCCGCGGCCACCCGGGCCGGCCTGGCGCCGCGAGCGCGCGAGTTGGCGAGGAACGTAGCCAGACTCTCCGACCTCCCGCCCGTCCGGGAATTGTACTATCGCTCCAAGGAGATCGAGAGGGTCCTGGCGGGATGGGACGCGAAGCTGGAAAGCCTGCATCGGGCGGTGGCGGACCTGATGCGCACATACGGGGAGAATTACCCGCGGGGGCGACAGTACCTGAGCCAGATCGTCTCGCTGCGCGAGACCCTGGCCGCGGCGCAGCAACAGCCTGTGGACGCGGGCCGGCTCCTGGCCGCGGTCGCGCGCTTTGAGGAGCTGAGGCGCGAGGCCCTCCTGGCAAACCCGCTGCTGGACTTCGACCGGTTGCTCGTCATCAAGCGACGTGAGAGGCGGCAGCCCGACCCCTCCGCGCTTCGCACGGTGCCGTTCTCGGGCAACGACCCCATCGGCGTGCTCCACGGCCTGCCGATCAACTTCCAGGGCAACGGCGTCCTGAGGCAGGTGCCCTTCGACAACGAAATCGCCGTGCTCTCCAGGCTGAAGACCGTCGGGGAACTCACGACACTGTTCCGCCCGGAGAAGGCGGTCTACGTCGGCAACGTGGCGCTCCATTTCGACGCGGACCGGCTGCTCTTCTCGTCAATCGGCCAGGGCGGCCGCTTCCAGGTCTTCGAGATCGGAGTGAACGGCGAGGGCCTGCGCCAGGTGACGCGCGGCGACGAGCCCGACGTGGACAGCTACGACTCCTGCTACCTGCCCGATGGCCGCATCCTGTTCGCCTCATCCGCCTGCTTCCAATCGGTGCCGTGCGAGCGTCGGCTCGACGAAGTGGCCAACTTCTGCGTGATGAACGCGGATGGCTCGGGCATCCGCCGCCTGTGCTTCGACCAGGACCACGACTTCTGCCCCACGGCGATGCCCGATGGGCGAGTGCTCTACACGCGATGGGAGTACACCGACATCGCGCACGCGTTCAGCGCGCGGGTGTTCACCATGAACCCCGATGGCACCGAGCAGCGCGCCTACTACGCCAGCAGCAGTCACTGGCCGAACCGCATCTTCTACGCGCGCCCCATCCCGGGCCACCCGACGAAGTTCGTCGGCGTCATCTCCGGCCATCACGGCACCGCGCGGGCGGGCGAGCTGATGCTGTTCGACGTGGCCAGGGGACGCCAGCAGGCCGAAGGCGTGGTCCAACGCATTCCGGGCTGGGGCCAGAAGGTGGAGGCCCGGATGGTGGACGAACTGGTGTCCGGCTCCTGGCCGCGCTTCCTGCATCCCTACCCGCTGAGTGATAAGCACTTCCTGGTGTCGTGCCAGCCGACCCCCGACTCGCGCTGGGGCATCTACCTGGCCGACGTGTTCGACAACCTAGTGCTGATCCGCGAGGAGCCGGGGTGGGTGCTCTTCGAGCCCGTGCCGCTGCGGGCGACGCCGCGGCCGCCTGTGATCCCGGACCGGGTCACACCCGACTCCCGCGAGGCCACCGTCTACCTGTCTGACATCTATGCCGGCCCCGGGCTGGCAGGAATCCCTCGCGGCACGGTCAAGGCCCTCCGCCTGTTCACGTACCACTTCAACTACTTCGGCACGTCGGGGATCGAAGACTACATCGGAATGGACGGCCCGTGGGACGTCCGGCGCGTGTTGGGCGCAGTGCCGGTGGACGGTGACGGCTCGGCCTACTTCACGGTGCCGGCGAACATGCCGCTGGCCGTGCAGCCGCTCGATGCCGAAGGCAAGGCTCTCCAACTGATGCGAAGCTGGTTCACGGCCATGCCCGGCGAGGCCGTCTCGTGCGTGGGCTGCCATGAGGACAGGAACAGCGCATCGCCCAACCGCGGCACCCTCGCGCTGGGCCGCAAGCCGTCGCCTATCAAGCCCTGGTACGGTCCCACACGCGGGTTCAGTTGGGACCGCGAGGTCCAGCCAGTGCTCGACAAGTACTGCGTCGGTTGCCATGGCGGCAAGGCGCAGGCCGATGGCCGAACGCCGATGGACCTCCGCCGGGCCGAACCCAGGACGTTCCCGTTCTCAGACGCCCCGTTCCCCCCGTCGTTCTATGCGCTGCGGCGCTATGTCCGCGCCCCGGGGTTGGAGGGCAACCCGCTGCTTCCTCCGCCGGCCGACTATCATGCCGACACCTCGCCCCTGGTGCAGATGCTGCGCAAGGGCCACGGCGGGGTGCGGCTCGACGCGGAGGCCTGGGATCGCCTGGTGACCTGGCTCGACCTCAACGCCCCCGCCTATGGCACCTGGCTCGAGATACCGACGGCGCGCAATAACCCCACCGCGCGCCAGTGCATCGAGCGGCGCCGCGAGCTTCTGAAACGCTATGCAGGCTTCGACGACGACCCCGAGGCCGATGCGGGCCTGCCGCCGGCCCGGGTCGGCGACCCGGTTCCACCTCGGGCGCCGGGGGCCACCACGAGCGTCGGCAATCTCCCGGGGTGGCCCTTCGACGAGGTCGAGGCGAAACGGAGACAGGCCGCGGCCGGGCCAACCACCGACCACAAGGTAGACCTCGGTGGCGGTGTGACCTTGGACCTCAAGCTGATCCCCGCCGGCGAGTTCGTCATGGGCGACCCCGAGGGCTATCCAGACGAGCGCCCAGTCTTCGTGGCGAAGATCGAGCGGCCATTCTGGATCGGCAAGATCGAGGTCACCAACGAACAGTTCGCCCGCTTTGACCCCGAGCATCGCAGCGGCGACGAGGGCAAGATGTGGCTGCGATGGAGCCGCGGCGACTTCTTCCCCCTGGACCAGCCCCGCCAACCCGTGTGCCGCGTCTCGTGGGAGCAGGCGAATGCCTTCTGCGCCTGGCTGTCGCGGGCCACCGGCGCCGCATTCGCACTGCCCACGGAGGCTCAGTGGGAATGGGCCTGCCGTGCGGGGAGCGATCAGCCCTTCAGTTTCGGTTCCGCGGAAACGGGTTTCGCGGACTTCGCTAACCTGGCGGATACCTCGCTTCTGCGGCTGTGCCAGGGCGAACGAGTCCGGCCGTTTCTACCCGTAGCATCAGGGGATGACAGGCACACCGTTTCCGCGCCGGTGGGCTTCTATGCACCGAATGCCTGGGGACTCCACGACATGCAGGGCAATGTGGCCGAATGGACGCGCAGTGCGGAACTCCCATACCCCTTCCGTGCGGAGGATCCAGGCCACGCTGCTGTCGGCGGCCGACGGGTCGTGCGGGGCGGCTCTTGGTACAGCCGTCCCGGCTTCGCGCGGTCGGGTGCCCGCCGGAGCCACTGGCCATGGCAGCGAGTGTTCGACGTGGGCTTCCGCGTGGTGTGCGATGCGGGCGATTGAAGGGCATCGCTCGCGCACCGCTTGCGAGGACCGGAACGGACACCCTGGGCTGCAACCTTGACGACGACGGCAGGGAGCCGCTAGAATCTGGGAATGAAGAGCGCTGATCCTCAGGTGAACTCGCCCAGTGGCCGAGAGTGGGTGGCGGCCGGCTTGGTCCTGGCGGCGTTCTGCGGCCTGGTGCTCTGGGGGCTGGCGTGGGGAATCCCAAGCACCGAGCGGGCCAGGCTGGACGGTTCGGTGCAGCGCGCCAGGGAACTGTCGCCAGAACTGCTCCAGAAGAGCTGGCAGATATGGGGCTCGCGCGGCCGGCGCTCGCCCGTGGCCGAGATGTACCCGCGACACCTCTTCAACCCCCTGCGCTCGTACCACCCTGACGAGTACCAGGTCTTCAAGACCCTGAGCAACATGCGGCCAGGACGCCTGGACTTCGACCCGAAGAACTACATCTATCCTGCCTTGCATACCTATCTGGTGGGCGCGGCCGAGGGCATCTGCCACCTGCTGGGCGCAGTGCGGATCGAGCGCAACGTGGGCTTCTACTTCGACCATCCGGACGAGTTGGGCCGCATGTACCTGGTGGGGCGCGCACTCACACTGCTGGCGGCTGCCGGCGCCCTCGCGGTCTCGTGGCGCCTGGGGGCCTCTATGGCGCCCGGGGTCGGGTTGATTGCGATGGGACTGCTCGCGGCGATGCCAGCGTTCGCCGTCCACTCGCATCACCTGACGCGGGACACTCTCACGGCGCTGGCAGCGCTTGCGTTCTTCGGCTGTTGTCGCAGGGTCGCCCGGACCGGGGCCGCGCGATGGTTCGACTTCGCCGGGGTCGCGGCGGGCCTGTGCGTGGGCTGCCAGTATTTCGCTGCTCCGCTCTGGGTCATGGTGCCGTTGGCGGGCGTCTTGTGGTACCGGCGTGAAGGCGATTCGAAGCGTGCGCTCGCAGGCGGGGTGGCGGCGTCGCTCGTGGTGATGGCGGCGGTCTTCGCACTCACGAATCCATACCATTTGCTTCGGGCCGACCAGTTTCTGGCGGACTTCAGCTCGGAGACAGTTCATGTTGCGCACGGAGGCCCCGTGGACCGCGCGCTGTCTCTGTCATGGGCCATGCACCTGCCTGAGATGCTTCCGTCCCTGGTCACATGGCCCGTGGTTGTGGTGATTGCCGTTGGCGTGGTTTGGGCTTTGGTGCGCAGGCAGGCCGACGACTGGCTCCTGCTCGCGTGGGTGCTGGTGTGGGCGGGCGTGGTGGGTTTCGACGGACGTGCCTACTCGCGCTACTACGTGGGCCTTCTGCCCGCGCTTGCGCTCATCGGAGCCAGGGGCCTGGTTGCGACATGGGGCTTTCTCCAGCGCCTCGTGCCGATCGCGTGGGCGCGCATGGCCTGCGCCGCGGCGGTTCTGGCAGTGGTCTTCGGCTGGGCGGGGGCAATGACCTTCGCGTGGTGCGAGCTCTATGCGACGGAGAATGTCAGAACCGTCGCGGGGGAGTGGATTGCCCGGCACCTGCCTCGCGGCGCGCGGATCGGCGTAACCGAGTGGCCGTGGCAGTACGAGATGCCGCCGTTGGATCCCGCGAAGTACCGCCTCGTGGCCATGGAGGATTCGCCCCGCCAGTTGCCACACGACCTCCAGCGGCTGTGGCACGAGAAGCCCGACTACTTCGTGACCAGCAACCTCCAGTTCGGCAGGATGCCGGGCAAGGGCAAGCCCCGGAACGAGGCGGAGCGATTCTGGCAGTTTCTCCTCGGCGGCGATGCGTATCGGGCGGCGAAGGAGTTCTCCGTGCCGCACCGGTTCCTGGGAGCCGACCTGATGTCGTTGCCCGAGGACCTGCGCTACGTGAACCCGATCATCTGCGTGCTCGAGCGGCGCGTGCGCGAGGCGCGCGGGCCGCGCCTGAGACCGACCCTATGAGCCGACGTTGCATCACGTTTCTGACGGATTTCGGCACGGCCGACGCCTACGTGGGCGCGATGAAGGGTGCCGCTCTGTGTGTGAACCCCGACGCGTGCCTGGTGGACATCTCGCACGAGGTGCCGCCGCAGGATATCGCGTGGGGGGCGCACCTGCTGGCGTGGGCCTGGCGCTGGTTCCCGTCGGGCACCGTCCACGTAGCCGTCGTGGACCCCGGCGTCGGCAGCGGGCGCCGCATCCTGGGCGCGGAGACTGCCGGGCAGGTGTTCCTCGCGCCCGACAACGGCTTGCTGAGCCCCGTGCTCGCGCAGGCGCCGCCTCGGCGGCTGGTGAGCGTGACCAATGCCTCGTACTTCCGCAACCCCGTGAGTGCGACGTTCCACGGTCGGGACGTTTTCGCCCCGGTGGCGGCCCATGTCACGCTTGGGGTAGACCTTGCGGAGCTTGGCCCTCCTGTGGCCGACCCCGTGCGCCTGGAGGCTGGAGGCCCGCGACGCGCGGGCGCCGGCGTGATCGAAGGCCAAGTCATACACGTGGACCGATTCGGGAACCTGATCACGAACATCACCGAGAGCGATCTCGACAGCCTGGGCGTCCCTCGGGGAACCCTGCGCGTCGGGACCGCTGGGAGGATCATCGAGGGCGTCAGCGTCTCCTATACGGATGCTTCTCGCGGCGCGCTGCTTGCACTGGTGGGCAGCGCGGGGCTGTTGGAGCTGGCGGCCAACTGCGGGTCCGCACGGCAAGTGGTGGGGGCAGGAGTAGGGGAGAAGGTGAGAGTGAGCCGATGACGGGTTCGATCGGTGGAGGGGAAGTGTTCGACGTGATCGTCGTGGGGGCGGGCCACGCGGGCTGCGAGGCCGCGCACATCGCCGCGCGCCTCGGCGCCCGCACACTGCTGCTCACGATGAACCTGGACACCATCGCCAAGATGTCCTGCAACCCCGCCATCGGAGGCCTGGCGAAGGGGCAGTTGGTGCGCGAGATTGATGCGCTCGGCGGCCTGATGGGCCGCGTGACCGATCAATCGGGCATCCAATTCAAGATGCTCAACCTCGGCCGCGGCCCAGCCGTGCATTCGCCGCGGGCCCAGGCCGACCGCTGGCTCTACTCGCGCACGATGAAGCTCGCGCTCGAGAACCTGCCGAACCTGTGGCTGCGCCAGGCCAGCGTGTGCGGCCTGCTGGTCGAGGGCGGCCGCTGCGTGGGCGTGCGCGACAGAATGGGGGTCGCCTACCGCGCCCGCGCCACCGTGCTCACCACGGGCACGTTCCTCAACGGCATGGTGCACCTGGGCGATATCGAGGTGCCAGCCGGCCGCGCCGGCGAGCCGCCGGCGGTCGGGGTGTCGGACGACCTGCGCGCCCTGGGCTTCGAGGTGGAGCGCCTCACGACGAACACACCGCCCCGCCTGCACGGCGGCACGATTGACTACGCGGTGCTCCAGCCGCAGTACGGCGACCGGCCGCCGCGGCCCTTCTCGTTCTCGACCCGCGAGTTCCAGCGGCCCGATATTCCGTGCCACGTGGCCCACACGAACGAGCGGACGCACGAGATCGTGCGGGCCAGCGCCCATCTGTCGGCCGAAATGTCGGGCAGGGCCGCGGGCGCTGTGCCGCGCTACTGCCCGTCCATCGAGGCCAAAGTCGTCCGCTTCCCCGAGAAGACCTCGCACCAGCTCTTCCTGGAGCCCGAGGGCGAGCACACGCGCGAGGTGTATGCCAACGGCCTCTTCAACACGCTGCCGCCCGAGGCCCAGGTGGCCATGGTGCGGAGCATCCGCGGCCTCGAGCGGGCCGAGATCGTGCGCTTCGGCTACGGCATCGCCTACGACTTCGTGCCGCCCTACCAGCTCACGCCATCGCTGGAGACCCAGCGCCTGCCCGGCCTGTTCCTGGGCGGACAGATCAACGGGACATCGGGCTACGAGGAGGCGGCGGCCCAGGGCCTGATGGCCGGGCTCAACGCCGCCCTGGCCGCCCGGGGCGACGGGCCGCTCGTGCTCGGGCGCCACGAGGCCTATGTCGGCGTGCTCATTGACGACCTGGTGACCCTGTCTCCCCGCGAGCCGTATCGCATGTTCACCTCGCGCGCCGAGTACCGCCTGCTGCTTCGCCAGGACAACGCGGACCGCCGACTGATGCCGCATGCCCGGCGCCTCGGGCTGTGCGACGACGCGCTCTGGGGCGAGTTGCAGGCCAAGGAGCGCGCCATTGCCGAGGCACGCGCTTTCCTGGCCGCCCGATTCCACGACGGCCACTCGCTCGTCCAGTGGCTCCGGCGGCCTGGGATGACGCTAGCCGGAATCGAACGGTTCGCGCCCGAGGTGGCGGGGTTGGGCCTGACGGACGCCGCGCGCGAGCAGGTGGAGATCGAGGTGAAGTACGAGGGCTATATCGAGCGGCAGAAGATGGAGATCGAGCGACTGCGGAGCATGGAGTCCCGCATGATCCCCGACGCATTCGCCTACGAGACGCTCCACGAGTTGAGCGCCGAGGCTCGCGACAAGCTGACGCGGCTGCGGCCGGCCACGCTGGGCCAGGCGGCGCGCATCGCCGGCGTGTCGCCCGCCGACGTCGCGCTGCTGATGGTGCACGTCGAGCGGGCCTGCCGAGCGGAGGGCGGGGCGCGATGAAGAAGCTGTTGCTGGCCGCCGGCGTTCTGGCAGCGTTGGGTGCGGCCGCCTGGCTGATGATGCAGTGGCTCACGACCGACGAACAGCGGGTGAGGCGGGCGGTGGGCCGCCTCGTGGGGCGGCTCGAGGCGCGCGACCCCGCAGGCTTCTGCCAGCTCCTCACCGAGGATTACCAGGACGCCAACGGCTACGACCGCCTCTCGATGCGTGTGCTGCTCACGAGGGGCCTGATGCATCTGGCCCGCGTGGACGTTCAGGTGGACGCGCTGGAGGTGGCGGTGGCGGGGGATGAGGCGACCGCCGAGTTCACCGCCTACGCCGTGGCCGAGGCTCGCGAGCCTGGCCAGCAGCCGCCCTGGCGGCACCAGACGCTTGTGCGCCTCCGCCTGCGCCGCGTGGAAGGCGAGTGGCGCGTGCGCCACGCGGAGTACGCCCTGCCGGAGATCGTGCGCCGAGGAGGCCTCTGATGGAGAAGGCGGCCGTGCCCGAGCGTCCCGGCGCCGTGGTGCTGGCGAGCGGGGGAATGGATAGCTGCGTGCTCGTGGCCCTGGCGCGCCAGGAACACGAGGTGGCCATGCTCCACGCCAACTACGGCCAGCGCACCGTGGCGCGCGAGAAGCGGGCGTTCGATGCCATCGCCGATTTCTACGGCGTGCCCGCCGGGCGGCGCCTCACCGTGGATCTGGCGTACCTGGCTGCCATAGGCGGTTCGTGCCTGACCGACCCGGCCATTGCCGTGCCCAAGGGGCAGCTCGACCGCGAGGGGATCCCCGTCTCCTACGTGCCCTTCCGGAACGCCAACCTGCTCGCGGTGGCCACCGCCTGGGGCGAGGTGCTGAGCGCCACGCGCATCTTCTTCGGGGCCATGGAGGAGGACAGTTCGGGCTACCCCGATTGCCGCGGTGTGTTCATCGAGGCGTTCAACCGCGTGATCGCAGCGGGCACGCGCCCCGAGACGCGGCTCGAGGTGGTCGCGCCGCTGCTCCATCTGTCGAAGGCCGACGTGGTGCGGTTGGGCACTCGCTTGGGTGCGCCCTTCGGCCTCACCTGGTCGTGCTATGAACGCGATGACGTGGCGTGCGGCCGGTGCGATAGCTGCCTGCTGCGGCTGCGCGGCTTCCGCGAGGCGGGGGTTCCCGATCCTATTGCCTATGCCAATGTGCTATAATAGTCGGTGACGGTTTGCGACGCCCCAATCCGGACTAGGAGGCTGGCGATGTCGTGGAGACACCTGGCGGCGGCACTCCTGTGCCTGGTATGCAGCGGTTGGACCCTGGCGGCAGCGGAACCGGCCAGGCCTGCGGATGTTACCGCCGAGCAGCTCGCCGAGGCGCTGAAGGGCTTCCGGGGCTTCCTGGTTGGCGACGTGGTCGAGCGCAGGGAGACCGGCGCCACGCTGTTCGTGCGCTCGATCACCCTGGTCGAGGGCAACCAGGCGAAGAACCCTGGTATCCTGATGGGCCGCCTGGCCGCCGTGCAGTACGCGACGGAGAAGGATGCCCAGGGGGTCGAGCGGCCCATGAAGGGCCTTGTGAGGCTGATGCAGCAACTGGAGAGGCTGCCCGCCTTCGCCTTCGGCGGTGGAGGGGGCGGAAACGTGATGATCATGATGGACGAGGGGGGAGGCGCCATGGCGGCCGGCGGCGCCGGCGCCGTTGCTGGCGGCGGCAACGTCAAGATGCAGCGGATGATCATGAAGGCCGCCACGATGCGGATGAACGTGAATGGCATGGACATCCGGTTGGGCGACGATGACGAGGACGCCGAAGCCGAGGCAGCGGATGCTGCGAAGCCGAAAGGCCCCGTGGCCACGCTGAGGGTGAAGGCCGCCGCCGACGGCACGCTGGTGGCCGACCGAGCCATGCCCGGCATGCAACCATCGGCGACCTGGGGCGGCATGCCCAAGGTGCAGTTTGGCGAGGCCCAGGCCCTGGAGGCCGTGCCCGCGCCCGACGGGCCGAAGCGGGAGAAAGGCAAGGACGCGCAATTCTGAGCGAAGTGACGCCTTGCGCAGCATTTGCGTGCCTTCCAGTGTCTATTGAGTAGATGCCTCGCAAGACAGGAGAGTGCGCCATCGCCAGGAAACGGAAACCGGAGCCCCCCTCGGAGCCTGTCGAGGCCCGGCGCGTGGCCGTCGGCACGTCGGTGGTCGAGATCGCGCTGGCCCTGCTGGTCGGCTGGCTCGTCTATCGCTCCGGCATTGCGCGGTTCGCGAGTTCCTCGGCCGATCTGGGGGCGGGAGACGTGCTGATTCTGGCCTCGGCCTTGGGCTGTCTTGCGGTTCTGGTGTACGTGCTGGGCGCAGCCCAGTGGCGCCTTCGGGGCCGCGACCGGGTGCGCCTGCTCTTGACAGGCTACCTGACGCTGATGATGTCCTTCTTCGGCCTGTGCTGGTTCGATGTGAGCATGCGGAGCGCCGAGCTCCCCGCGAAGGGGGAAGGCGTGTCGGCCCTGGGGCGGGTCATCGAGCGGACCGCCGCGGCCAGCCTCGCCCTGGGCTCGCTCCTCGTCGGTTTGATCTTCGTGGCGATGTTCCTGTGGCTCGGGCGGCGCGCCTTGAATCCAGCCGCGCGCGATGCTATTGTAGAAGGGATGTGACTCTGGCCGTTCCATGGTACAGTGCCAGCCGTGCGGCGCACGTGCCAGTCCATGCAATGGGGGATCGCTCAGTGAGAAGCCGGGTCATTCTGTGGGCTCTTGTGATCGGCGCAGGGGCCATCGTCGTCGGCGGGTGTTCCGGTGACTCGGGCAGCCTGCGTGGCGAGGTGTCGGCCCTCCAGCAAGAGAACCAGCAGCTCAGGGAGCAGGTGGAGAAGCTGAGCGCCGAGCTGCGCCCCCTGCGGGCCAAGGTGGACGAACTGGACGTCGGCCAGCGCCGGCTGGAGGGGACTCTGGCCAACGCGCGAAAGGACTTGGAGGCCCGGGTGACCGACATGGTGCAGCAGGAGGTCAGCGGCCGCCGCGGCGAGCGGCGGTTCATGCCCGTGGCGCCGCCGCCGGCGCGCTTCGAGGAGAAGCCCTACATGGGCTTCGACGGGCAAGACATCGAGCCCGACGTGGCCAAGTTGCTGAATCTCAAGACGAAGACCGGCGTGCTGGTCACCGATGTGCGCGAGGGCTCTCCCGCCGCCGTGGCCGGCGTGGCGAAGAACGACGTGATCGTGGGCATCGGCGACGCCGAGATCAAGAGCTTCCAGAATCTCAAGGAGGCGCTGGAAGGCAAGAAGCCGAACGATGTGCTGACGCTCACGGTGCTCCGCGGCGACGAGAAGCTGGCGGTGAAGATCACCCTCGGCGCGCGCCGCGTGCGGGTGGATGAGTAGCCCACGAGGTTGGCTTGGCGGCGGCTGGCCCCTGTTGCCGCCGAAAGGAGAATGCCCGCGGTGATCCGGTTCGCCCGAACCTGCCTGACGATTCTCGTTCTCAGTGCGTGTGTGCGCGCGGGGGCTGCCGCGGGAGCCGAGGGAGATGGCCTGGAATGGCGACGTCGGTCGCTGCGCCAGGCTGCGCCCCAGGGCTACCTTGCGGTGGCTACGTTCGAGCAGACGCAGAAGGCGCCCGTTTCCGCTGTGCTGTCCGTGGCGGCAGACGCCGTGGAACTGCGTGCGGATTCCGGAAAGTGGCGCATATGGGCAAGCGGCAGGCAGGTCGCGCAAGGCGATCTGGATGGCGAGGGGCTGGGCGCGTTCTATGTGAAGCGGACCGCGGGGGCTCTCCTGGTCGGGGCGAATGGCCGCTGGCTGTTCGGCTGCCCCGCCCCGAGGACCGAGCGGATGCCCGAGGTGGCCGTGGGGACATCGCCCGGCCTCGAGACCAAGTCGTTCCGCATCGTGGCCCGGGAGCAGGTGCGCTTCGCCGACGATTTCCCCGATCCCGTGCCGAAGACGGGCACCTGGATGCCCGTGCGAGGGCAATGGGCGCTGAGTTCGGTGACGTATTTCGACAAGAGCGCCAACCCCGCCGAGCTGGCGGCGATCTTCGACCGGCTTGAGGACGTGGCCTCGCGCGGCAGGAGCCGCGAGTACGCCGTGGGCATCGGCGTGCAGCTTGGGGCGGGCCTGTTGCCCCAGATCGCGCTGGTGGCCAACGACTCGCCGGCCGAGAGGGCGGGACTGGTCGAAGGCGACCTCATCCGCGAAATTGACGGGGTGCGCGTCCGCTCGGTCGCCGAGGCCACGGATCGCCTCCAGGGCGAGGTGGGGAAGCCGATCGCGTTGACCATCGAGCGCAATGGCGCGGAGCGCAAGGTCGAGCTGGCCCGCGCCGTCGTCGTGTGGGGCAAGAGCAAGCGCCAGGTGCCCCTCCCGCCGTTCTGCGAGGACAGCGGAGCCCTGATCACGACCGGGTATGACTTCTGGACCGACTACCATTTCCGCGCGGCGGTGCGCACCCAGGCGAGCGGAGGGGTGGGCCTGGTCTTCGCCTATCTTGGCCCGCGCGACTACCATGTGTTCCGATGGCTCAGCGCCGACAAGGTGCTCAACCACCGCGGCCAGTGGCTTCTCGAACGCGTGCGGGGCGAGCGCCGCGAGACGCTGGCCTCGCGCGACGGCGGATTCCATGCCTACGACTTCTTCGCCCTGGCCGTGGACATCGAGGGCGACGAACTGGGCAAGGTGAAGGTGACCTGCTACGTGGACAGTGAGGCGGTGCTTTCGGCGGGCGACGACTCGCTCGTGCCCGGCCGCATCGGCCTATGGGCCGAGGCCCCGGGCGTGGCCTGTTTCGATGACGTGGTGGTGGGCGATAGCGCACAGGGGCGCACCCAGAGCCGCCGGGGGACCAGGAACTACTCGCAGCTTTCCGACCCCACGATGCGGAACTGGGCCGACTCCACATACCAGTGGGACTACAGCGGGATCCAGTACTGGCACAAGGCCCCCTTCCTGGGGGATGTGAGCGTGGGGGTCCCCGTGCCGAAGAACCAGAAGCTGGGGCTCACCGTGTCAGCGACCGCGCGCGGGGCAGAGACGGGCTATACCTTCATCCTGCCCGAGGACGACGGCCCGGCCCTCCTCCAGCGCGCGGGCAAGACGGTGGCCCAGGAGGTGCGCGGCAACCGGGATGCCAAGGAGGCCGCCCTTGCGCGCGAAGGGAGCCGCATCGTGGCCCTGCTGGACGGCAAGCCGTGCCTCGAGTTCCATGACCCGCAGCCGCTATCCGGCGCCCTGGTGGGAGTCGCCGGCGCACTGCCCGCCGACGTGACCGTCACGTCCCCGAACGTTTTCGAGGACTACTTCAACGGTTGCCCGACCGACTGGCACGTGCTGAGCGGCCAGTGGGACGTGATGAACCGCTGGATGTGCAACCCGACCTGGTCGTTCTTCGGAGGCAGGAACGACGAGGGCCTACTGGCCATCTGGAGCAAGCGGCGACTCGACGGCGACTGCTCGGTGGAGGCCGATGCCGGCGTGATGATGATGGACCGGACCGGACGGTACGACAACATGCGCGATGTGGGGCTCAGCCTCTGCGCCGAGAACCGGGACCTCACGAGCGGCTATGCGGTCCTCTTCGGCGCCTACCAGAACGAGCGCACGATCCTCTATCGCAAGGGCAAGCAGGTGGCCTCCACGGGCAGTTCCAAGGGGCTGTTGCCCACCCTGCGCGCCTACAACCGCGATGAACTCCACAGCCAGCACCGCGGCTGGTTCCACCTGCGCCTCGTGAAGGAAGGGAAGAGCGTGCGGGTGTACGTGTGGGACTACCTTGCCCTCACCTACGAGGACCCAGACCCGCTGCCGGGCGGCCACGCGGCGATCTGGAGCGTGGATAACGGCCTCATGGTGGCCAAGGTGCGCTTGGCCGCCGATCGGCTGGGGGACCCAAAGCCCGTGCTGCGCGCACACCCTGTGTTTGCCGACGCCGCCTTGACAAACGACTGCGGCGACGGGAGCGCGCGGATCGTGGCCCTGGGCTCGGAGTACGAGATCACGCACATGATGTCCGGGGGCCCCTTCGCCGTGGCGCTCCGGCCCCGCGTGTTCTCAGCTCTCGACTACCCGAAGCTCACGTTTGATATCAAGCTGACGCCGCAGGCCAAAGTGGACCTCTACTTCACCTGCCAGAAGACCCAGTACCGCCTCCCGCTCAGCGGTCCGCAGGGGGCCGCGTTCCAGGGGATCACGCTGCCTGCCCCGGAGGGGGTGAAGGCGGATGGGCAGTGGCACCGCGTGACCGTGGACCTGCTTGCCGCGCTTCGTGAGCGTCACTCGGGCGACCGGCTGCTCATGGTGTGGGAACCCGTGCTGGCCAACTACGCCAACGAGGGCTACCTGATGGCGGGTTTCGGGGGCAATGGCACAGGGGCTACCTACTGGCTTCGCGATATCCGCTTCGTGCCCGCCACACAGAAGACGCCGCAACTCTCCTCCAGCCGTTGACCATCCTTTCCTCGTGGCACGCGGGAGTCGCCGCCGGCCGACCGCGGGTTCACCCGCGCGAGCGGGGGGCGACCCGAATAGAGGCTCTTCCGGCCTCCCTCCCGAAGGTTCCAATGCCTTCGGGAGGATCACAAGAAAGGCGAGCGCCGGGAGCCTTGCCCTCCCGAGCGTATTGGAACGTTCGGGAGGGGTGGCTCGCTGGTGGGTTAGAGGCGCGGTCTATGCCCCTGGCGAAGGCCAGAGTTCACATCGCAACCGCCTCGGCTCCCGGCGGCTCTGGTGCTTCCTTGGGGGGCCGTGCCGAGTGGCTGGGGGGCGGCGTCTGCCCATGCTGTATCAACCCTGTGAGGGGGGAGAGTGATACAGCATGGGTAGATGGGCGAGAATGGGCGATTCTCGCGGCTCCGGCCATGCTCGCTCATCTGCGGGATGAGCCAGCATGCGAGGGGTGTGCCTGGGGAGCGTAAGTCGTGGCGGCATAGAGGGTTATGGGGTGGACCGCGCTGGCGCCGCATTACCGGTCCCGCGCTCCCCAATGGCGGCTACGTCGGGCTTGCCGAACCCTGATGAGCCCGAATTGAGCAGGGGGCGAGGTCTAAGGGGCCAATGGGTCGTCTGAGATGCCTGCCGCGAGCGGCTGGGGGAACGCTCCACGTCTTCCCATAGGATGCGCGGCGCGCCGGCCTCAGAAGAGGCCGAGCCACTTCGGGCGCTGGACCTGGAAGACGGCTCGGTTCGAGAAGACCTGGCCGGTCCAGACGCGGACGTAGGCGAGTCCGGTGCCGAGGGCCTCGACCTGCTGGGCGGTGAGGTGGCGGTTGATGATGACGTAGGCGGAGTCCTCGTCCACCGTGTAGGCGGCGACGAGGCTGTAGCGCCCCGGCTTGAGGAGGCCGCGGGCGCGCGCGGGCCAGAAGACGAAGCGCCTGCCCACGAAGCTCTGAGGGGGGAGCGTCACGTAGTGGTAGTACTCGGCCCGGTCGGCATCGGCGACCTTGACGTCGGGGCTCTGGTAGACGAGTCGCTGGTCGGGCTCGGAGCGGATCTGGAACTTGAAGAGCCACTCGACAGCGGCGCCGTCGCGCGTGCGGGCGACGGGCTCGAAGTAGACGGGGATGTCGCGGGCCTTGTCGCGCCCCTGGGATGCGCCGACATTCTCGAGGCGAATGTCCACCATGATGGCCTCATTGATCTTGTAGCTCTGCTTGTCGGTGCGCAGGGAGAGGCGGATGCCGTTCTTGGGGCGGCTGAGCTCGGCGTCGAGGGTGTCATCGGTGACGTCGCGGAAGCGATCGTCGGCCTCGGGCACGCCGAGAGCCTCGCGGGCCGAGGGGGCCTTGCTGCCGCCCCACTTGGGGAGCCACGTGGCGGGGGGCCATGAGCAGCCGGAGAGTGCGAGGGCCAGGGCGAGGGGACACGAGAGAGCGAGGGAGCGTGGGGTCCGCATAGTTCCACCCTGCGTCAAGCGATGGCGGCGGCGATGAGGTCGCCGACCTCGGTGGTGCTGAAGCCCATGCGGCCTGCGGCCATGCTCTTCATCTTGGGCGTGGTGGCCGCGATGGCGGCGTCCACGGCGGCAGCGGCGGCGTGCTCGCCGAGGGTGTCGAGCATCATTCCCACCGCGCCGATGGCGGCGATGGGGTTGATGACGTTCTTGCCCGTGTACTTGGGCGCGGAACCGCCCATCGGCTCGAACATCGAGACGCCGTTGGGATTGATGTTGCCGCCGGCGGCGACGCCCAGGCCGCCCTGGACCATGGCGCCGAGGTCGGTGATGATGTCGCCAAACATGTTGTTGGTCACGATGACGTCGAAGAACTCGGGGTTCTTGACCATCCACATGCACGTGGCGTCCACGTGCGCGTAGTCGCGGAAGACGTCGGGGAAGTCGGCGGCGCCCACCTCGTGGAACGTGCGCCACCAGAGGTCCTGCTCGAAGGTCAGCACGTTGGTCTTGCCGCACAGGGTGAGCATGCCGCGGACTTCGAATTGCGCGCCGGTGGCGTCGCGCTGGACGAGGGTCGCGCGCATCCTGCCGCGCTCGCGGTGGACGAACTCGACCATCTGGCCGGGCGCGCCCGGGCTCACCGACACGAGGTCGGCGGCCTCGACCCGCACGGTGCGCTGGCGGCCGCGGCGCTGCGTGTACTCGAAGGCGTAGCGGATGCAGCGCTCGACGCCGGCGCGGGTGTTCACCGAAATCTGCGTGGCCACCTCCTCGGGTGTACCCTTGCGCAGCACGCCGCCGGCGCCCGTGTACAGGCCCTCGTTGTTCTCGCGCACCACCACGAAGTCCACGTCCTTCGGCTCCTTGCCCTTGATCGGGCAGTCCACGCCGGGATAGAGCTTCACGGGGCGCAGGTTCACATACTGCTGCAGCTCGAAGCGCAGCGTGAGGAGCAGGCCACGCTCGAGAACGCCCGGGGGCACCTTGGGGTGCCCCAGCGCGCCCAGGTAGATGGCGTCGAACGAGCGTAACTCCTTGAGCACCGAGTCTGGCAGCACCTCCCCGGTCCGCAGGTACCGCTCGCCGCCAAGGTCGTAGTGCACCGTCTCATACTGGATGCCCCTGGCGGCCGCGACCGCCCGAAGCACCTTGAGCCCCTCGGCGACCACCTCAGGGCCGGTCCCGTCGCCGGGGATGACCGCGATCCGATAGGCCATTCAACGCATCTCCTGGAGCCACGACTGGTCGGCCAGTTCGCGAGGGGAACACCCCCTCTCTCCCCACGCAAGAAGCTTAGCAGAAAAGCGATGGGGAAGCAACCCAGCTTATTTCTCGGCGGTCTCGGTATCCGCCGTGTCCCCCTTGGGGAGAGTCTTCTCGGGCGGGGCATTCTTCGGCGGTGAGCCCTTCGGAGACGGCTCTGCTTTCGGGGCGTCCTTGCCATCGGGCTTGTGGGGGCCGCGCGGGCTGCGGGGCGGCAGGATGATGACGGGCCTATACAGGGAGCGCGGCCGGAAGTACTCTGCCGGCAGGGGGGGCATGGCCAGGCGCTGGCGCAGATCCTCGATGTCCTTGCGCAGCTCGGCAATCTTGGCTTCCAGGGCCTTGGCTCGCGCCTCGGCCTCCAGGGCATCCGTCCTGGCGTCCTCGAGCTGCGCCTGAAGCTCCAGCTCGCGCAGTTTGGCGTTCTGCTCGATCTCGGGCGCGATGGCCTGAATGGCCTGCTGGCGGGTCATCCAGGCATCGTTCACCCTCACGTGCCCGAGCAGGAGGCGTGTCTGAACGTGGTTGGGGTCGAGCTCGAGGGCCCTGCGGAGCGCCTCGTCGGCCTTGTCGCGGAAGCCTGGCCGCTCGCGGCACCAGAGGCCCAAGGCGAGCCAGTGGTCGGCGTTCTTGCTCTTCAGCGCCTCGCTGAGGCGGGCCACGTACTCGGCCATCACCACGGCGCCGGGCGCGGCCTTCTCCTCGATGCGCACCACCTGGCTTCGCGGCAGGCGCACGGCGAGCGTCACACCGCCCTGGCCGACCTCGAGCACGATCTCTCTCTCGTTCTGCTCGAGCACCCGCCCCTCGCGGGTGGTGCCGTCGGCCAGGTGAACGAGGTCTGCCCGCGCCAGGAGGCCACAGGCAAGCACCGCAAGGCAGACGCAATGGACACGGCATCGCATCGGGGCTACCCCCTTGTCGCCGAAGCATCCTCCCCCCACACCAGCATAGCACGCCTGCGCGGGGGAAAGCAAGGCAGGAGATCCTCACGACGACCGACCATCCTCAGGCACAATGGCACCTGAGGCGCCAGGCAGACCACTGGACACGGTGGACACTATGGACATCGCGGAGTCGGTCTGGTCCAGGTTACGTCAACGGTGTCCATGATGCCCATCCCTCTCGCGTCGGCGGCTCCTGGGGGGCGTTGCCGCTGCGTGGGAGGGTGGACGGGACCGCCTCTGGATGCTCGGGGTGAGAGTCCCCTCTCGCCTATTCGCGTAGATTCGCTTGATTCGCGGTTGCCCTTCGGCCTCGCGGGCTTGCGCTACGGTTCGGAGGCGGATGCCGACACTCTGCTCGCCGTCACCAGTGCGGAGACGGAGAGTTTGCCCTCCAGCGCGCCGGGCCTGCCGATGGCTTGGAACTTGGTGGGCCGCCCGGGAATGGGCTTGTGCACCTTGATCGTATACGTCTCGGCCGCTGTGTTATCGCCAGTGGCCATGGGGAACGCGATGATGGTGATCGTGAGGGTGTAGTCGTCGCTGGGCAGATTGCTGGTGGCTTTGCCGCTGATGACGATGCACGGTTCGCCCGTCTGCTGGATCGTGCCGGCATCGAGCGCAATCTCGGTGAGCGTGGCGGGCGGCACGATGCGGTATCGCTTCCCCATCGTCACCCTCACCCCGTCAATGGTCTCGGACTTCCCCCCTTCGCCCCCCGTCGCCGCGGCCACAAGGACGGCCAGCAGAGCAACCGCGTATGGCATCGCGCAACCCCTTTCGGCTGGGGACATGGGCCAGGTCACGATAGGGCAAAGGATACCGGACCTTGTGGCGGCGGTCAAGAAGCCGCCGTCCGAGGAGTCACGGCGCGGAGATACGCCGCTCACGATGAAGGGGCTCTGTCCGCTGTGATCCTCGCGGCCGGCGGTTGCGGCTACGCCCTGGGGGCAGTCATTGGGGCCCGCGCTCGGCCCGTTGCTGGGCCTGGTAGACGAAGGCCTCGATGCGCGTGTCCTCGCCCACGTGCGTGAGGCCGTCATAGGACATCTTGAGCACGGGCATGTCGGGGTGGAACTTGCGGTAGCGCTCGAGCAGCGCGTCCACGATGGTGCCGGGCATGCAATTGAAGGGGATGACGTTCACGACGCCGTCGAAGCCGTGGTGGGCGTACTCCTCGCAGCGGCCCATGCTCAGGATGGCCTCGCCGCGCACCGCGAAGTCGAGGTACGGCTCGGCCAGGGCGACCACCTGCGGCGTGTGGGCCTCGTACAGGAAGTCGCGGAGCACGCCGCGGAACGGCCGCGTGAGGCGCTGCACCTCGCGCTCCTGGACCCACTCGGTGATGCGCTCGACAAGGTAGCCCTTGTAGTCGCCGGCGTCCCAGGCGTCCACCTTGCGCTCGTAGCCGATGTAGTCCACCCATTCCTCGAGGGCGGGCAGGGCGACCTCGGCGCCGAGGGCCTCGAGCTTGCGGCAGATCTGGTTGTTACAGAAGGCGTTGCACCGGACGTAGATCTCGCCGACCACGCCGATCTTCGGCTTCCGCTCGGTGCGGTGGGCGGGCACGGAGACGAAGGATTCGACGATCTCGCGCGCCACGGGCACGAGGTTGCCGCCGTTCTCGACCGCGGCGGCGATGCGGGCGATGTAGTGCTCGTAGAGCGCATCGCAGTCGCCAACCGACTTCTCGTAGGGCCGCGTCTGGCGGCAGAGCTTCTGGAGCAGGTCCATGAGCACCACGCCGCTCCAGGCCAGCTTGCGGAAGCGGGTGCCGAGGACCTCGGCGACGCCGTGGTAGCCCTCGGTGGACGACTGGTCGAGTTCCACCATCGGCACATCCTCGAAGCCGAGGTCGTCGAGCACCATGCGGTGGAACTTGCTGTACTGGCCGAAGCGGCAGGGGCCCATGGTGGAGGGCATGAAGAAGGCGCTGCGCTTGGGGTCGAAGCCCGGCGCGCGCACGGTCTTCAGGATGTCGCCCGTGGTGACGATGCAGGGGAAGCACTCTTTGCCCGAGGTGTATTGGCGGCCGAGGGTGACGCTCTCTTCGTCCGACATGGGCAGGGGCACGGCCTCGACGCCGTGGTGGCGCATGGCGGCGACGATGACGCGGTAGTGGTCGTCCATGAACGGCACGTAGACGACCTTGCCGCGCTGGAGGCGCTGGACGTGGGCGAGCGGCTTGAGCGGCTGGGTGGGCTCGGGCGCGACGTTGCGGATGCTGTCGAGGAACGCCTCGCAGCGGGTGATGGCGCCGACGTCGGCCGAGTGCTCGTCCACCTCGATGGTCAGGTAGGGCTTGCCGCGCATCTCGCGGGCGAAGTACTTCTGGATGAACGAGTCGGGGCCGCAGCCGAAGTTGGTGAGGTAGAGCGCGTAGAGGCGGCGGTCGTTGGCGATGGCGCGGCCGAGGCCCACGATCTGCTGGCCGTAGCGCCAGTACATGTTCGGATAGTCGTTCCCGATGGCCGAGTCCTCGGTGGGGATGAAGTCGGAGGGAATGGCCAATGCGCCCAGGTCGCGGAGCTTGTCGGGCAGGCCCAAGTTGAGGCCGTCGTCGCAGCCGTTGTAGGGGCGCGCCACGATGACGATGGCCGTGTCGCCGGGCTTGAGGCTGGCGAGGACCTCGCGGCCGCGGCGCTCGACGGCGCGGTAGAAGTCGCGCTGCGCGTTCCAGGCGGTGGTGAGCGCGGCGCGCGCCTGGGCGCGGCTCACGCCGAGCTTCGCCGCCAGGTCCAGCAGCACGCGGTCCACGGCGCTGGGCCCCTTCTGCATGTGCAGGATGGGGACGAGGACCTGGGTCTTGTAGCGGTCGAATTCGAGCGCGGCGTTCATGAGGTAGGGGATGGTCTGAACGTAGGGGCAGGCGCAGGAGTTCTTGGCCTGCTCGAACCGGGGCTTGAGGTTCACGATGCAGGGCAGGAAGAGGTAGTCCACGCCGCGGTGGAGCAGGTCGAGCACGTGGCCATGCGCGGCCTTGATGGGGAAGCACGTTTCGGCGACCACGTGCTCCAGGCCCTCACGCAGGATGCGCCGGTTGGTCTTGCCCGAGACGACCACCTGGAAGCCCATCTCGGTGAAGAAGGCCTTCCAGAGGGGGAAGAGCTCGAAGTAGCTGGCGATGCGGGGAATGCCCACGGACTTGCCGTTGGGGCGGAACGGCTCGTCGCGCACGTAGGCGCGTTCGAGCATCTGCTCGCGCTCGCGGAACAGGCGCGGCAGGTGCTCGCCGAGGCTGGTCTTGCGCTGCTCGTCGTACTTGCCGCAGCGGCTGCCATAGTGCATGGGCTGCTCGCCCTCGACCACCACGCGGCGCACCTCGCACAGGTTGGCGCAGTCGCGGCATTCGAAGGCCTCGAAGGAGTACTTCAGGTGGGTGAGGTCGAAGCCCTTGAAGCGGCTGGTGCCCGTGCCCTCGCGCTGGGCGATGAGCGCGCAGCCGATGGCGCCCATGCAGTCGTGATGGGGCGGCACGATGATCTTCTTGCCCGTGGCCGCCTCGAAGGCCGCCACGACGCCCTTGTTGGCTGCCACGCCGCCCTGGAAGAAGATGCAGTTGCCGACACGGCGATCCTCGACCACGCGGTTGAGGTAATTGGCCACGATCGAGTAGCACAGGCCCGCCACCAGGTCCTGCTTCGGCACCCCCTGCTGCTGGTGGTGATTGAGGTCGGATTCCATGAACACCGTGCACCGCTCGCCGAGGGCGGCGGGGGCCTGCGAGCGGAGCGCGAGGTCGCCGAACTCGCCCACGATCTTCACGCCCAGGCGCTCGGCCTGCTCCTCCAGGAACGAGCCGGTGCCCGCCGCGCACACCTTGTTCATCGTGAAGTCCACCACGGCGCCGTTCTCGAGGTACACGTACTTCGAGTCCTGGCCCCCGATCTCGAAGATCGTGTCCACCTTCGGGTTCACCCAGGCTGCGGCGGTGGCGTGCGCGGTGATCTCGTTCTTGGCCAGATCGGCGCCGATGAAGTCGGCGGTGAGATACCGGCCCGAGCCCGTGGTGCAGCAGCCCTTCACGACCACGCGGTCGCCCACCTCCTCGCCGACCTCCTTGAGCCCCCGGACGACGGCCTCGAGCGGCCGGCCCGCGGTCATCAGGTAGCGGCGGGCCAGCACCTTGCCGTCCTCGGACAGCACGATCACATTCGTCGAGATCGAGCCGACGTCCACGCCCACGTACGCGTTCACCTTGCCCGAGGGCGGCAACGGGTCGGCCGTGATGTGCACGCGGTGGCCCGTGTCCGCCAGCGGCCGGAGCGTCTGGCGTTCGGCCTTGCGGTGGGTGAGGTAGTGGTCAATCGCGTCGAGGCCCTTGAAGGGCGCCAGCTTGCGCGCCTCGCGGGCCGACAGCACGGCGCCGATGGCGCCCATGGAGGCGAAATGCTCGGGGATGAGCAGCTCGCCCGGCTGGAGCTCGAGCACGGACTCGAAGGCCTTGATCATCCCCGCGTTGGCGGCCACGCCGCCGTGGAAGGCGATCGGCTTCTCGAAGTCCTTGCCCTTGCCGATGTTGCTCCTGAAGTTGCGCGCCATGGCGTAGCAGAGGCCGGCCACGATGTCGAAGTCGGGCGTGGCCTCCTGCTGAAGGTGGATCATGTCGGTCTTGGCGAACACCGAGCAGCGGCCTGCGATGCGCGGCGGGTGCTGGCTCTTGAGGGCGACCTGGCTGAACTCCTCGATGGTGAAGCCCAGGCGCGACGCCTGCTGGTCGAGGAACGAGCCTGTGCCCGCCGCGCACAGCGTGTTCATCGCGAAATCGTGCACCCGCACCTGCTGCGTCTCGCCGTCGCGTTCCAGCAGGATGAGCTTCGAGTCCTCGCCGCCGATCTCGATGACCGTGCGCACCTCGGGGTGGAGGAGGGCGGTGGCCTTGCTCTGAGCGATGATCTCGTTCACGAAGGGGCAGCCCAGAATCTCGCTCGCCAGCTTGCCCCCGGAGCCGGTCACCGCGAGGCCCTGGATGGCCGCCGCGGGGGTGCGGGTCAGCAGATCGGCCAAAACGCGGCGCATCGCCTCCACCGGCTGGCCCTTGGTGCGCTCGTAATGGTCCTCCAGAATGCGATTCGCATCGTCCATCAGGACGGCATTCACGCTGACCGAACCGATATCCAGGCCGATGAACATCAATGTCCTCGCGCGGCAATGGGTCTATGGGGAGAGGGCACCCGCATGGATGGGGACTTCCAGGGGCGTGCCCGGCGCTGCTACCGCATTGCGCCCGTCCTCACGACAGCCCGCATTGTAGCACAAGCCCTGTACCGTGTCCAGAGCCCGGGTCCGGGCGGGTGCGACCCGGAATAGTGGGTGGCCTGCTCCTGGGCAGCGGGTTCCATGTGGCACAACCATCCTCGGCTGTGCTTGTGGGCGGGACGTCCCAGTCCCGCGGCTCGCGGCGCAGGGACACGCCGCCCACAATGTCCCCCACAGATGGGGGCGCTGGTGCCGTACGGTCGCCTGCTTTCCCGGTTCCCGCCCGGTCCAGGCCGAAGGAAGACCTCGATCCCGGTGGCCCTGCTCCGCGCCCCTGTTCTGGGACGCTCCTTCGGAGCTCAAACCCCGGTACCACCCGCCAGGGAGCAGGGGGCAGACTCAAGGCGGGCATGTGGCTCCAGGTGGTTCGTAGGCTCGACGCTCTCAGAGGCCATCGAAGAGCGCTGTGCCCACGCGGACGAGCGTGGCGCCCTCCTCGATGGCGACCTCGAAGTCCCGCGTCATCCCCATCGAGAGCTCGTGTAGCGGCAGCGAGGTTTCCGCCCGGGCCTGGCAGGCGAGCTCGCGCAGGCCCGCGAACACGGGGCGGCTGGTCTCGGGGTCATCGCTGAACGGGGCCATGGTCATCAGCCCCTCCACGCGCAGATGCGGGAGCGACATCAGACCGTCGAGAAGCCGGCCAAGTTCCGAGGCGGCGATGCCCGACTTCGTCTCCTCGCCGCTCAGGTTGCACTGAATAAGCACCGGGAGGGTGACGCGCGACTGGGCGGCGCGGCGATCCAGTTCCTGGGCCAAGTGCAGGCTGTCCAGGGAATGGATCTTCTGGAAATGACGCACTGCGGCACCCGCCTTGTTCGACTGAAGATGGCCGATCATGTGCCACTGGAGGCCCAGCAGGCCGCCGAGCGCCGCCTGCTTGTCGCGCGCGGCCTGCACGCGGTTCTCGCCGATGTGGCGGATGCCGAGGCCCGGGAGTTGGGCGATGATGTCCGGGCCGACGCTCTTGGTAACCGCCACAAGGGTCACGGAGGCGGGCGCTCTGGCCGAACGCGCGCAGGCAGCGGCGATGCGCGCGAGCACGCCCGTGACATTGGCGGCGAGGCGGCGTGATTGCGGAGACGGCGAGGAGTCCATCGGGGTTCGGCGGCGCCTCGTCAGTCGCAGCGCACGCAGACCAGGGTGATGTCCTCGGTCTGCGGGGCGGCGCCCAGGAATCCGGTGAGGTCGTCGAGGATGCGCTGGTTGAGCGCCGCGGCCGGTGCGCGGCCGGCGGCGGCCAGCGCGGCGCCCAGGCGCTCGACGCCGTAGCGTTGGTCGGCCGCGTTGCGCGCCTCGGTGACGCCGGCTGTATAGAGCACAAGCGAGTCTCCGTGCCGCAGGCGAACCGGCAGGTCCTCGATGGCCTGGTCGAATGTCGGGCCGGCCTGCAAGCCGAGCGCAATGCCCTTGCCGCCGAGCTGCCGGAACGGCGGCTCATCCTGGGGATTGAAGAGGAGGGGGCTGGTGTGGCCGGCGCGCGCATAGGTCAACGTGGCGCTGCGGGCGTCGAGGAGGGCGTAGACGATCGTGACCAGTGTGTGGGTGTCGAACTCGCCCGTCACATCTTTGTTCGTGCGGCGGAGCACCTCGGCGGGGGAACGGTGATGCTGCGCGTGGAGCTTCAGCAACTTGCGGACGGAGCTGATGATCAGCGCCCCCTCGATCCCCCGGCTGGGCATGCCGCCGATCACGATTCCCACGTGTTCCGGGGACAGATAGAAGAAGTCGTAGAACGTTCCCCCGACGTCCGGCGCGGGGCGGTAGAGGTACTGGATGTCGTAGCCCTCGACCACCGGCGCCTGCGATGGGAGGGCCTTGCGCACGATTTCGCGGGCGCGTTCGAGCTGGGTCTCGGTCGGCGCCCGGCTTCCCTCGGGGGCGCGCTCGTCCGGCGCGGCCTTGGGCGAGGTCGTCCACTCGAACATGTCGTCCGGCG